>NZ_BAABJX010000051.1:0-77707 GCF_039543525.1 Algivirga pacifica | reverse complement strand
ATAAGACCTTTATGGCTTTCTTTTTTATTTAGACTGAATTTCTACCCTTGATTCGCATTAAAACACAAAAAAGGGCTTTAAGAAGCTATTATTGGGGATACTTATTTCTATAAAGCTAATCTTTCCATTACTCTTTAAAAGACGGTAAACTTCTTTCGCTAATGCTTGCAGTTGTGCATGATTAAATGTCTTCAAGCCAAATGCCGAGGTGATAAAATCAGCGGTATTGGACTCCAGACTATTGAAAAAAACATCTTCTTGTTGAACTGCTATCTTTGTCAACCTTTTCTTAGATATATTCTCAATCGCCTTATTGGTCATGGTTTCGGAGATATCCAACCCCGTCAAGGCACAGTTAGGCAATTGATCTTTAATCAAAGAAAAGCACTCCCCCATTCCTGACATTAAATCATAACCAATCTTTTCATTTTCATCCTGATCAAGATCAAGATTGTTGATACACCTTTTTCTCCAAATCTCCGTAAACCCAAATGATGAAATATAATTGAGCACTCCATAAGTGGAAGCCATTCGATCAAAGAGACGACTAACATATTCGGGGGAATATTCCTTTTCGACAGTTTCTTGCATTGTGATTATTAATACCTAAGAATATTTTGATAGAAAGAATGTATCATGCATAGGTCTAGAACATGTGTTTGATCAACAAGGGGGGAACTATGCTATTCGCCAAGGCGGGTTCAGTCGGTTTTCTCCAGCATAAAATAATATCAGTTGATTTCCATCCACATCTTTCAATCGGGCTTCTCTCCACAACCAACGCTGATCCGTTGGCTCTTGATCGAATGTAATTCCACTTTGTTTTATTTTCTCAACTTGTTCATCAAGGTTTTCACATTCGAAATACACGTAAACTCCATCTCCTTGAGGTAATTCTTTCGTTTGATGAATTGAAAAGGTCGAGTTGCCATCTGGGCATTCAAAGCGTGCATAATGTGGTAAAGATTTCACAATCAATTTCAGACCTAATTTTTCATAAAAAGGAATTGATTTTGTTAAATCCAATGAGGGGACTGTGATCTGATTTAAGTTCATAGTTTAGTTTTTGGTTCTATTCAGGCTTTGAGTATTCAATCAGTTCTTCTACGTAGTTAAAATCACCTTGAGTCTGGGTCAGCTTAATGAAGCTTTTTAACTCCGGAGTATACAGCCAAACCTCTTCTTCATCGGCATTATATCCTCTAGAATTCGAAATCTTACCCGTGTATTGAATAGTATAGGCCATGAAGGTTCCGGCTTCCACCGTTTCTTCTTGATAGGACAAAACCTCTGCATTCTGACTTTGCTTTCCCGTTGTTCCATCCTGACTTGTCCAACTATTCTCATACTTCCACTTTTTACCCACTTGCAACGGCCAGTCGTACTTTGGTGTTTCACTTTCATCCTGCTTAACAATATCAACAACGGGAACTGTATCATTTCCGATGGTCATACCTAAAACTCCATCAACATTGACGATCTCTCTGGTATCTTCTCCATCCGAGCGTACTTCTCCTTCCGTGGTTACACCTTTATATTTCCAGACCCACTTTTCGCCAACTTGGTAGTCCGCTAAAGTTGGTTGCGGGGCCTTATAAGATTGCACTGGACTGTTACAAGCGGTAAGTATTGCTAAAGCAAAAAATATTGCAAGTTGAATTTTCATGTTTAAAAAATATAATTGGTTTTATGCTTCATTTATTCTGATTCGTGGAAATATTCATAAGCTAACCCTTCTATTTCTCCCTGTAGCTTACCTCCACAGATTTGATTCCCATTTTCATCCTTTAAAACATAAGCTTCCTGTATACTACCAATTGAGGCGCATCCATCTAACCCAAGTAGTATGGAATAAAAGGTGTCCGTCAGTATTCCATCCACTACTTTTTTCATTATGTCAGCTTGTTGGTCCGTCAGGTTAAGTGATTTGATTAATTGTCCAACTTCTGATTCAGTATTTTCAGAAAGATATTCAATTAGAATATCCTGCTTTTCTTCATGAAATGCCTTTACAAATTCTTCTGTGTTCATTATTTTTTAGCTTGCGGGTAGCGTTTGGTGTAAATCGAAAGAGTCATGAATTTTAAATGTTATTATCAATTTATAATTCGCTCAAAAGTATAAAAGAGTTGCCCATGGTCACCAAGAAAAATTAATTTATCATCAAATACATCAACAAGGAGCTGCCGAGAACCTGAGTTTAAATTACTGTCCCAAACCACTAACATGTTGGAGCTAATATTCCAATCTCCTTCCGAAATATAGAATAATCTTTCCGGCTCATTAGTATTGTGCTTCTTAATGAAGAATCTACCTGAAATATCAAATACAAGTTCAGAGTCACCATTCCCCCACTTGCCAATTATTTTCTTTTTGGCATATTTAGAAAACCCTCTATTCTTCTGAGTTTTATTCATAGCGTTTGCTATGTGATACTTCAAAAAATCCATACCATTTTGATGTCCATCTCTCTCTCTGGATACCAACATGTTAAATGTCCAATTTTCACTTTCAGGATAGTTTTTAGTTAACTTCCATTCAATTGGCTCTTTGTTTTGGTTTAATGACAAATCAACCACTGATCCAATTAATACATCCTTTACAAGGTAAAGTACGTTGTCATCTAGAATAGAAGTTATCCTAATTTGCACTGCCCCTTCATCCTCTTTACAATAAAGATGAATAGCATTCTTTTGGGTGTGGTTAATTTCTATTAAATGCCAAGTATCCATATTTTTATTGCTTATGACGCCATTGCTATTATCAGTTACGTTAGTGTTTAAACAAGTAATTGAAGATAGCTAATTTTAACACACGTATTAAATTTCAATTATAAAGTAAGGATGCTCATTCCTTTTTACTATTAAATACATAACATGCGATTTGCCGTTAGGTTGTTCTATCTCAATCCCCTTCTTTAACTTAGCAATCCACTTATTTCTTTTCTTATAGAATTGACGTTTTTCCTTTCTAGTTGCTTTTTCATTCCAACTTATAAATGCAAACGGGGAGTCAATCATATAAAAGTTACCTAAAAAATTATTTTTAAACTCTTATAGCTCCATATTTCTAATTTTTATTGAGAGTTTACCAATAAATTCTATTATAAACCCTTCGCTATTCTTGTCTACATAAGTTTGAAACTCTCCATTTATAGTAGATAGCTTAGATGCTCTTACGTTATTCCCGCTATTTATCTTTTGAATAGTAGCTCCAAGCAGAGGTGTGCCATCTTCATAGTCATAAACAACTCCTGACACTAAGTATTTGTCTTGTGAATAGGCGTCTTTTCAATTTAAACACATCTTGAAATATCACAAAACTTTATAAGGCAATTCCCTTTAAGGAGCATACAATATTTACAAAACAGCCCATGCCATCAATTCTATATTTCACCCAAACGTCGTCCTATTTTTACGTAGACGATAGGCTAAAGCCTACCGCTGTTATTATCTATCCCATAAATGGGAATTTAAGAGTTCATTTTTAACCCATTAATGGGTTTATCCTCTTAGCGGTGGGTTTCCAACCCATCGTCTACGAAAAAATAGTTGAAGGCATTATACTATAGGATAAGGTGCTATATCACTCCATTTCAATGGAAAGTGTTTTTTTGAACAAGCCTTGGGATTTTACCTTACCCACAAAATCTCCCAACAAAAAAGGTATATCAAACGGTTAGTGTCCGTTTAATATACCCTAGCTAGCAAACTCCCTCTGCCTGAGTCAGTATTCCAATATAGGTTTATGTCCCACAATACGTTCGATAATCCGAATCGAAATTGGCAGGCACAACCTGTATCGAGAATGTATCCTCATAAGGTGAGGATAACTCCTCTAAAAAGGTATGAAAAGATTGCATATCTCCTGAAGCTCCGGCCTTTAACACCTCTTCTACCAAGTGGTTTCTTGGAATGATAACCGGATTATTTTGCTTCATTAAAGCATCACTTTCTGCGACACTGCTCTCTCGCACTCTTGCCTTTTCCCATTTCGTATACCAAGTTTCAAATACCTCTTCCTTTCTCAACTTGTCTATCAACTCCCCTCCTCTTCTCAGTGCGGTAAAGAAGTTGGTATAGTCTACTTTATATTCTATAAGGTAGCCCAGACAATCCTCTACCAACGGGCGATCTTCTTCAACGGGGTTCGCAATGCCCAGCTTATGGCACATCATCTCAAAATAGGCCTTGGAGAAGTCCTCCGGGAACTGATTCAACACTTCCTGTGCTTTTTCCTTGGCCGCTTCTTCTTCCTTATCGATCAACGGAAGGAGTGCGTTGGCTAAGACCCTCAGGTTCCAGTAGGCCATTTTAGGCTGGCTGCCGTAAGCGTATCGACCTTGTGTATCAATGGAGCTAAACACCGTATTGGGATGGTAGGCGTTCATAAAGGCACAAGGACCGTAATCGATGGTTTCCCCAGAGATGGCCATATTATCGGTATTCATCACCCCGTGGATAAACCCAACTCTTAGCCAATCAATGATTAAGGCCTTCTGCTTTTGCATCACTGTCTGCAGTAGGGCCAAAGCCTGATTTTGATGGTCCTTTAATTCCGGATAGTGTCTTTGAATGGTGTATTCCAGTAACTCCTGTAGGTCTCCGGCCTCCCCGAAGTAACGTGCATACTCAAAAGTACCCACACGGATATGGCTTGCCGCTACTCTGGATAGGATCCCGCCCTCATGCGTTTGCTCCCGATACACGGCATCTGTCGTTTTGACTACCGACAGACTTCTTGTGGTAGGGATACGCAATGCATGCATGGCTTCACTGATCAGGTATTCCCTTAGCATAGAGTACAAGGTTGCCCTGCCATCTCCCCTTCTGGAATAGGCTGTTTTTCCGGAACCCTTGAGCTGTAGGTCATACAAGCCCTTGCCGGTCTTCATCTCCCCCAATAGCACTGCACGTCCATCTCCAAGGAGGTTAAAGTGTCCAAACTGATGTCCTGCATATGCCTGAGCAATCGCCTCACTCTCCGGCACGGTCTCATTCCCCGAAAGATAGGCCAATGCCTTTTCTTCTTCCTTTAAATATTCCTCTACGCCTAACTCCTCCGCCAACGCCTTATTGTACAGGACCATTTCAGGATTGCTGACAAACTCCGGAGCCTGTACTGAGTATAGGCTTTTGGGAAGCTGCGTTTTATATGTGTGTTTTAACCAAGTCATAAAATTGTATTTCCTGATCTAACGAATGGGAAAAGGGTTTTGTTATCACTTTTCCAATATTGATAGGGAAGCAATTTATGGCTGAGGTTGGTTAAGGTTGAATAAATAACTACCATACTGCCAAACCGCTTTGTTGAATCGTTGAATTTCACCTTCGGTGAGTTGAATTGAGCTTCGCTCGTTGATTTGAGTTGATATGTTGTATGAGTATAAATATATATCAATCAACAGTTCAACTCAAATCAACGAGCGAAGCTCAATTCAACGATTCAACGATTCAACAAAGCGGTCAGGTAGTATGCGGTTTATCACACCTCAATGAACCCTATTATTCCCCCTCTTTTGTTCTAATGAAAATCATAGCAATTGCCATCGTAATTATTCCCATGACCAAAGCGCCTATTACTCCTTGGATCGCATAATTCTCATAATTGAAATTAGCTTCGGCTTCGGCAATCGTTTGATAATATCCTAGTTCTACTGAACGCTTGATCACGTTGGTAAAATACTCCGGAGTGATGAGATAAGAGGTAATCCATTGTGCTAATGGACTTAATAAGGCAATGAAAATGGACAGGATAATTCCGGATATAAGCCCTTCCTTATAACTTATTTGCCCTCCATAAAAATTATTCTTTTTATCCTTTAATGCCATCACCATTACGATGATTGCTGGGATGGCAAAAAGATTGGTGAGGTACAAGTGATAGTCAATGTATTGATCATGTAGTCCACTTAGTTTTTCAAGCACCATCCAAAGCAATGTGACTGCAGTAAAGATAACTGCCCATTTTAGTTCAATTTTGATATGTTTCATTTTCATTATTTATCTGTGTGAAATATCACTTCGTGACGACCTATTATGCTGTAAAACCAATATTTCCATAAGAGCTTGGGATAGGTACAATATTCGACTAGCAGACCGTAAAGGAAGTACGTTCTTTATTTTAGATAATTGTTTTTCACGACTACTTGTAGTTTCTGTTAACCCTCCCCTCATTTATTTTTTCCGTAAACAATTTAAAACTATCTCTCTACAAATATGAACTACAATATAGAATTAACAAGCGGTAGCAACAAGCTTTCAAAAAAAGGAGAAAAAGGCTACTGGAAGCGAGAACTTTACCAAAAAATAGGATGGGGAATTATTGCTATAGATTTTGTAATCGTTCTGGTGGAGCTTTATCTGGACCGGGATTGGTATACTTCCATTATACAATCTGACCGCATTATTTTATATGTTATCCCACTCATTGCCGGAACAGCATTACTTCAAAAAAGCTTCCATATCTTCAAGACACTGAAAACAGGCGAACTACCGGATCCTGTTTCTACCACACAGTCCGTACAGATTGATCATCAGGGGATCCTTTTCAATTTAGAGCAGCAAAAGCAAAGAAGCTATTTCAATGAGCAACGATGGGGCAGTAAGTTACTTCCTGGCCGTTATATCCTTTTTGAAGAAGTCGCTTCAGTAGAAATCCAGATCAGCGGCTTCAAGTTTGTAATGAAAGAAGCCAACCGAACTCCTCTTTTTATTGACCTGGTTTCTGTCAGAGAAGAAGAGAAGGTCGAACTGGCACAGGTCATGATCAAGTGCTGCGAGGAGAAAGAAATTGATTATACGCTGACAAAGCTATATGAAAGGCTGGAGAGAAAGGTGTTGTCGAAAAAGATTTAATCTCTGTTAGCTTTTTTCGTTAGCCTCTCCATCTGGTCTCAGAGTTCAGCGAGTATTCGAGGCACGAGAATATTTGCGCTCTGAGACCACACTATCGGTTTTGCACTGCTCTAATTTAGTGGTAAACGGCAAGTCAAAGAGCGCTTTATCACTTTTGTAGTCACCTAGACTTTACAGCAACGCTGAACTCTTTGACTAGGATTCAAATTCTTTTTTTATCTGGTCTCAGAGTATTAGGATAAGAAAAATATCCACTTCTTATTCTACAAACTTTCCTCTAATCAACAACTCGTCCATTTTTTCATTGAACTCTACACGTTGATTTGACTTTGGAAATGAATTATCAGGAACATTGGTGTTCAGGAAGTCGCACAAAGGACCCCATCCATCATTGATATTATAAATAAGCAGTTGCTCTTTGGGAACGATCCTCTTAATGTATTCCTCATGCTCCAAAAAGACTTTTATAGCAAAATCTTTGTCCTGAAATTTTGATTCAAACTGCCCTTTCCAAATGATTTTATCATTGAACATAAATACAGGAGAAACCTTTCTGAAGTCCTTGTAAAGGATTGAGTTTTTAATCATTCTCAATATATCACTGAAACCATTTGGAACACCTCTATACACCGTATTCAAAACGCTTTCATACCATTGTTCCGGGTCCCTGCTAGTATGAATGACTTTTAAATCGGGGTTTAACTTAAGCATGTCTTCAACATAAAGACACCCTGGGTAATCGACAACACTTTTGAAACCGCTAAAAAATGACTCCCAATCGGTATTCCCTTGCTTATGCCCTTGTTGTAGAATAGATAAGCGTGAAGGATCCTTGAGCAATTCAATCATATGATAACATGGCGCCTGAGTTAGCTCCTCCAATGCATTTTTTAGGGACATGGTGCCTGTTCTGGCAAGTCCACTTCCTATAATTTCTAGTTTCATAAGTTGATTTTGTTATTTTTATAGGTTCAGGGAAGCTTAATTATAATGTATCGGCTGGCCTGAATAGATTTCTTTTATTTCACCTCCTTCATCAAAGATAAAAAAGAAAAAAGTTGACCGTCCATACCAAGCTCCAGTATCATAAGGCGTACAAAAACTCATTAACTCTGCCGATAGGGTGTTCTTATAGATGTCTGAAAAAAAGACTTGATAACCATCTTTCCTTTTTGAGGGTAACGCTTGTAATGAGCCAATGATTTCGTCTTCATCCTTCATGGTATAATCCCCAAAAAAAACTGAAAGTGAATCAATAATTTCATTGACTTCCTCACAAGTGTTTAGTCCCATTCGAAGAGCGACAATACATTCATGGGATAAGTTATAGTTTCTTTTGATATAGTCTTCTATAGGGAAGCCTCTACGAATCTCATTAAATTTATATGCAACTTGAAGTTCGCTCTCAAATTTCAGTCTAGCCCTCCTTCCATTAGCCCTTCGGACACAACAATCCTCACAATGATCAGCAAATGTTTTACTATCAACATACTGTATTTTAACAATTGAGTCATTGAGATAGTCGTAAGCTTTTTCGTAGAGCACAGACGGTTGAGTTTGGGCCTCGGATTGTATTGCTCCCCCTATCAGTAGCAATATGAAAATTACACTTTGTTTCATCTTTGAATTATTATTAGGTATATAAGACACTCGACATTCAAACAAACGGTTTGCATTCATTACTCACGATCTAATAACACCTAAACACTTCTTTTAATCGAGCGTAACGGGTATAACATACCGCCCTCCTTCTGTATTACCACCTTTTGTCAATGACACTCTTGTCGACATTTGATCATCAAACCTATGAGCTAAGGCTTTTATATAAACGGTACCTATACTTTACTGATGAGCAAGATATTAGAATAGTAAGCAATGTAAAGGTTAATTCTAGTCGCATAGAGTATTGATTATATCAGAAGGCTTCATCTGGTCTCAGAGTTCAGCGAGTATTCGAGGCACGAGAATATTTGCGCTCTGAGACCAGACTATCAGTTTTGCACTGCTCTAATTTAGTGGTAAACGGCAGGTCAAAGAGCGTTTTGTCACTTTTGTAGTCATCTGGACTTTACAGCAACGCTAAACTTTTTGACCAGGATATAGAGTATTGCACAACAGTTTTGTTATAAACAGTTATTTTTCATCCCATTCATCTTTCAATATACTATAATACAAAGTATCTCTTCTTCGATTATTGGTCATTAAAGTATGACTTCTTAGCACCCCTTCCTTCACGAGTCCAACCTTTTCCATTGCTTTTTTAGCGGGAATATTTAGAACATCGGTTTTAAACTCAATTCTTAAGGTTTCTGTTTCGGTAAACAGATAGTTGAACAGTAACTTTTTGACGTGCCCATTTATGCCAGTCCCCTGATATGCTTTTGAGATCCAAGTCCATCCTATTTCGACTCGTTTATTGACTTCTGAAATATTTCCAATTCTCGTTGTTCCTATAATATTATCATTGATTGGATCTATGATAACCAAAGGCAATGCCTTATGCTGTTCGAGCTCAGACAAAGCCGTCTCAATCCATTGTTTTAAGACTGAGCTATCAGAAAGGTCCGCAGTAAAGTAATACCACATTTTTGGGTCGGCTGTCAAAGTTTTCATTTCCTCGAAATCTTCAACGTTCATTGGTCTCAAAAAGACTTTTTCAGAATGTATCGTTTTTTGAAAATCTAACATAATTCACTTTTACTTTTTCAATGATGTACAAACCAATGGGTGTTTTTTCACTCTATTCCAAAGTATATCTTGTAAAGGAATAATTGGAGCTGTCTGATTTATGGATATTATAATGCTGTGCAACGTATAAGTAATCATTGAGCACTATTTTTGGTGATCCATGCTCCGAACTTATCTCTATTTTGAAGATTTCCCCATCTTCAATCCTATGTAAATACTGTCTGTATACCCAAGGTAGAAAGGTTTGCTCAATAGATTCAAAATACCTATATGGCTCATTGAGGTCTTTAAAACTGGAATAATTATTTGAGCTATGTGGATCTTCAAAATAACCTTCAAATACTACATTCTTCACCTCCTTGGGCAGTTCAGAATAATGTAGTGTCTTCTTGTCACAGTTTTCAATCCCAACGGACCCGCAGCTAAGAAGTCCGAATGAAGCAAGAATACCACACCGGAGAATCAAGTTTTCTAAGCGTTTTGAAAGATTCATTTTTTATGGTTTGACAGGTGTAATAAGTATTTTATCAATTACGCTTAACGTTACGTGTATGAAGCGTAGCCGTTTAAGGTTTGATTTATCACCGAGTAATTCTAGCTGATTGACAGGCTTTCTATGAAATACCTCAGCCACAGACTAGCAATGATTGCATATAGAATTTTGTGGTATCATTTACTTTTCTTCATCATAAGTAAGTTGAATATAATCAGTAATTAATTTTACAGCATTTCCATATTTGTCATATCCAACATATCTAGGATAAAAACCGTCACCATACCCCGTTCCAAACATTATAATATTCCCTGTATCGCTAATTCTGTAATTTATCCAATCTTCACCTCTGGATGATTGAGGGATGTTTTCGTTTGCTTTAAAAAGAGGCTCCAGTTCATCAAGATAGAAATTACCTTCAGGCGTATTTTCATAGAACTCCTCAATTTTTGAACAATAAGATTTCCAAACAGAGTAATCAGAGAAAGAACCGAGTCCGTTTTCGACTGGGTACATACCATTCATTTTCTTTTCAAAATCATCTTGGAGAAGATCTTCAGAAATCAAAGACATTCTCCATTCTGTAACAGCTGATTGAGAAAAGATTATTTCTGCATATGCAACTCTCCCTTGAAAGTCTTCTTCTAATCCGATGTAGATGTTAACTGGATAATCACCAGGTTTTACTGTCCAAGATTGAGGGAGTCCAAGTTCTCTATACATTGGATCTGTACAAACTATTTGCCCAGTTGGAGTACTCAGTGTTCCTATTTCGAATCGGTCGTAATACTTATTATTCTTTAAATCCTCAAAATCAGAGTAGTTAAAAGTAACTTCTTCTCCAAATATTGTTTGATTGACCGTCTTTTCAGTTTCGGTTGTCGATTTCAATTCTTCAGCTTTTTGTTCCTTTGCTGTTTGGTTACATCCAAATACCCCAAAGAATCCAATAATAATAAACAGTTTATATTTTTTCATCTTGCGTAACACAACGTTTTGGCTATAAATCATGTCGCTTCGCACCATGATTTATAGCCTTTGTTACCTGCTGGTTTTATTTTCTTTTTTCTTTTAATTCCTCCTCAATTTTGTCATGAAGATTTGTTTTAATCCACTCATTCATTTGGTTTTTATCTTCTCCGTTCGAGGCGTGCCAAGGACTTTCTTCGTTGAACAAAAGTGAATCTGATTTCAAATCATAAAGTGAATGGTATAAATTTCCTCGTTCAAATACTAAGTAATCGTTTTCTATAAACAATCTAATATTCTCCATATTCTTAGGTCCTTCGTCATAGTTCCAAAATATTTTTGTCAACGAAGAATCAGATTTCAGCTTGTCACGATTTAGTTTGTCATCATTCTTCCAATCACTTTTGTTCCATTTTACAATATCCCATTCTACGTCATCAAATCCTGCGATTGTAAAATATAAGACATAAACATTGTCGCCATATTCAAGGTGTTGCTGGTACAAATAATCTTTAAAGAAGGATTGGTAGACTATCATTCTGGCTTCCATATATTTCATTGCCCCTTCCTTATTCAATCCTTCTGTTTCCTTATCCAAATATTTGTCAGCAATGGTCAGTGAGTCAATTAATACCTTTTGTTCAATGAGTTCATTGACTTCAAGTTCGGCTATTTGATCGAAGTAAAATTCAACACTTCTGTATTCGAGTTCTTGATTTTGGCTTTGACAACTTATGGTCAAGATTAATAGAAGTCCTATTAGTATTTTTCTCATTGTCGTTTTTTCAGCGTGCAGGTAACACTAAGTATAGCTCTCGTAGAGTCTTTGATTTATAGCTTTTTGTAGTAAAATTGATTGAGATATTCATCTTCTAAATCATTCCAGATCTCTCCATTTTTTCTCTTCACTTTTATCCAAACAAGACCTTTATCTGTCATTTTGAACCATTCCTTTGATGAAACTTCAGCAAGAGTATCCATTTCTGAAGCAAAATCTATTCTCTCTAAATATAAAGTGTCATTATCAACTCTAAAGTTAAACTCATAATTAAACTCACTTTCACAAGAATATGCATAGCCTCTAGAGGCTTCAAAAACTAAGGAATCTACACATTTAGGAAATTCAGGCATAGGTGAATTAACCCATTTTGAATTCTGAATATCTAACTCAGATAACGATAGACGATTGTTCTGTTGATTTAAGCAACTAGAAGAGATGATAGTTAGAAAGATTAAAAAAATGTTCTTCATGTTTAGCTTTTAAATTTGTAGGCTACAACAATGTAATAAACGCCATATAGCCTTTATCCGTAAATAATAGGTAGTAAAGCCCTATTGCTTTTATCCCCATTGTATCAATTCCTTTTCAATTTAGCCACATCTTGAGATATTGCAAATTATTACAAGGAAATCACCACCTAACACACATCAATAAATACTAAAACAACCCTATCACCCATACTATATTTTGCCCCTCCAAGAACCTTCCCTTCTAATAAGATAAAATCTCTCATGCAAAAAAGGTGCATTAAACGTTTAGTATACGGATACTATACGTTTAATACACCTTTATATTTCCGGTTTAGCAACGAGCCTTTACCATCAATTTAAATTGTCAATAGCTGATACATTATCGTTTTTTTAGCCTTATCGCTTCCAGGTAATACTCCCACATTCAATTTCTTTCCCATTAACGTAGTAAAATAGTTTTTGTCCCTCCATACGAAGGCCTGTCCGCAGGACACCTCCTACTCCTTTATTGAAAAGTGTCACCACATAAAAGCTGCTTATATCCTTAGCGCCAATACTTTTTTTCAACGTGGAGGGTTGATCCAGGTGATTATCTAATGTCTTTTTTAAATCAAGCCCATAATTAAATAAAGTTTCTTTCGCAGGTGTCATTGTATCAGAGGGAATCAAGAGCCTGAACGATCTATCTGATGAAGAGGAAAGTGGATATAAACTATTCGGAAATTCTATGGCCAACTCAAGAGGAGTGGTTGTTCTATTGGTTATACGTGTCCAAAAAATAGCGTACATATATTCCCTCCCCATAAAGTCCGTGTATTTTAGCCCCCCTTTGGGGTAACTGTTTTCAATGATTAGAGAATGATCATTAGCATCAACGTACACATATTGGGTGTCTATACTTTTGTGCGCAGTATCCGCTGGACTTTTTGGGTTTTCAGTGTTCTCCAGCATCCTGAAATGCTCTTTTCTCTCTGAAACTTTAGGGGATGTTGGTGGCGGTTCTTGCCCACAGGAAAAAACTGTCAACGCTATCGCCATGAATACTATGACTTTTTTCATGATCGTATCTACTTAGGTATGAGATGCAATGTCGTCAAGTTAAGGAAACAGTGCATGTAGAAAGAGTAGTGCAAACCCGATGCAGGTCGTAGGGAGCAGGATTATTAAGATTGAAAAAATAACCGTCATACTACCTAATGGCTTTGTTGAACCGTTGAATCGTTGAATTTCACCTTTGGTGAGTTGATTCGAGTTGAATCGTTTATTGAATTCAATAAACGATTCAACTCGAATCAACGAGCGAAGCTCAATTCAACTCAATACGAAGTATTGAAATTCAACGATTCAACAAAGCTGTTGGGTAGTGTGACGGATAAATATTCAAACTTAATCCCCCCCCCTATGTGATGTCATCCCTTCGGGATTATACCTTAAAACCCTGAAAGGGTGACATCACATAGGGGCGGATTTTAATCCGTCACTATACGGAACATGACGAGTACTTATTCAAACTTAATGAGCTTACGACCAGTTTCTAGACCAAAACATAATGGGAGCGAGGACGCTAGGACTAGTATTTAGCTTAAGCTGACGGTATTGAATTATAACAATACATTGTCCACTGTTCACTGCCCACTGTTCACTGCCCACTGTTCACTGTTCACTGCTCACTGCTAATTGACAATATATTGAATGCCTTCTCCCTTATCGAAGTCATACAACGTTTGCTGTCTTAAAGAATAGTACTGCGACCAGTAGCTTCTCAGCACGTTGATGTACTGGGACCAAGAACGTTGCTGCTCGCTGCTGGCATTCTTTACCTGCAACACATCCGTGATACTGCCCATCATATAACGCTTCATGGTATACTCATAGTTAAGGTCGGCCAACTGCATTTGTTTTTTGGCAATTTCCAGCCTTCTTACCTGAATATTGAACTGGTCCACCTGACGGCGAACGTCCAACGCCAATTGTTTCTTGCGTCTTGCTGATCGGCTTTGGGTGGTTTCTTCTTTTACCTTGGCCAGGCGGTAATCTTTCTTGGCACGTTGCCAGTCCAGAATAGGCATAGAAAACGATACGGTTACTCCTTGTTGGTTTTGAAGGTCACGGTAGATATTGGTCAGTTCTGGATCCGCTTCTGATAAACCTACGTTGATATTGGCTTCTCCATTCACCCCTGTACGGGCTTTGGCTTGGGCCGCCTCTATACTGGCATTCAGGGCATCTTCCTCCAGCCTCAATACTTCCGGGCTATTTCTCTCAAATAGCTCTACCGCCATTTGTGCATCAATTTGCTTTACGGGAAGCTCTTCGGGTACCATCAATTTTACGGACTGATCCAAGTCCAACTGCAGCATCTCCTTGAAGTTCATACTTACCTCGGCTAGCTTGGCTTCTGCCTCCACTTGTGAAAGCTCAGCATTGATCATATCGATCTCAAAAGAACGTACTTTTTCGGGCTGTGATGTTCCCAAACGCATGCGTTGCTGCTCTACGCGGAACAGGGTATCGGCATTGGCCAACTGCTCTGTGGCACGCTCCAACTCAATCTGTGCGCTTACTACATCAAAATAGCTATTGGCTACATTCACCGCTACCGTTTCCAATTGCTCTACTAATGCCTTGGATGCTCTACGGTATTGCAATGGCTTTAGTTTTCTGTCCCAACGGTAGGCATTGAACTGAAATAACTTTTGAGAATACCTTAGGTTGACAGGGGTATTATAGTAAATCAAGTTATTTCTCTCCAGGTCATTCCAACGGGCAAAGCTGGTATTCAGGGATAGCTCGGCATTCAATGGAGCAATCTGCTGTGCAATATCTACGCCTACGGAAGTGGAGATATTTTCCTGCTCAAAGAAGGTTACCCCCCCTCCTAGTTCTCCAAAACTTGGCAAGGTCGTCTGCTGTAAGCTTCGGTTGTAACGTACAGGGGTGAAGTTCAGGTTAGCCGTCGGCAAGAATGTCAACTGGTATTTTTCGTACTCCCATGCTTCCGACTGGTACATAAAGCGAGCATCAATCGCATCTTGTGATTGCTCTTGTGCCAGGGCAATGGCCTGTTCTAAGTTTAGTTGCTGCTGCGCCCATGCTGCTCCTGTGATGAAGAGCATGGACAGGATTAGGTATATCTTTTTCATTTGAAATTTGTTTATCGTTTCATGCTTATCGGTTTAGTGTATTGCAAAACCGATGCAGGTCGTAGGCTGGAGCCTACAACCAGTGTCTACATTTTCGGTTATCGTTTATTGGTTATCGCTTATCGTTTGGAATGTGTAAACGATAAACATATTTTAAGCCACTGCTTCCAGCTTCCTAGCCTCACTGATATGTTTTCTTCGGAAGAAAATCAGCGGCAGCTGGAACATAATCGTGATCAGGGAGAATGCCAATCCACCAATGGTTCCAATGGCCATATCAAACATCTCGTCACGCTCTCCAGTAAACAGGAAAGGTACAAAACTCAGGATGGTTGACAGGATGGTTAGAAGTACCGGCAATAGTTTATGCTGGAACGCTTTGATATAGCAATCCACGGCTTTTCGTTTTGGGTACTTCATCCTCAAGAGGTTGTAATCATTAATGATGTAGATGGCCGCATTCACGACCAACCCTCCCAATACGACAAAAGCAAGCATCATTCCCTCTTCCAGACGGACATCGAAGATCCCTCCGGCAATCACAGCACCGATATAGGATACCGGCAAGGTGATCATGATGGCTAAGGGCTGCATCACCGACTCCATTAGAATCGTACAAGACCCTAGGATCACATAGAAAATACCAAGGATCAAGAGCAATAGGGCACCTCCGGAAAGGGCTTCCTGAAAGCCTTGGAAAGGATCTTTTTCTCCTCCTCCACTTTGGTAGCCCAACGCCATTTGCTGGTTGGTGATGGCTTCCAGTTGCAATTTCAGATTATTCGCAGCTTCTTCAGGCAAAGAGGTCTCAAAAGAGACTTTCAGTTCGAACTGCTGTGCCCTTTTATTGATGCGGTTGACATCTTCCTTATCCGGAACGATCTCCATAGCCCCCTTCAACTTAAAGTTGCTATTATTGGCTTGCGCCATGGTATTGGACATCTTCCAAAGGGACATGGACTTCTCTCCTTCCGCTTTCATGACGATCTTTTGTACATTCTCATCTACCCAAGCCTCTCCTAGCTCACGATCCCGATCCGGACTTACTTGCTGCAGCCAATCCTCTACTTCCCCTATACTTAGTTGCTTGGACATAATATAGGCTTCGTCCATGTTTAGACGGAGGTTGTTCTGTTCGTCCAGTTTATCTTGCTCACCACCCTGCCATACGTCCAAAATCTCCGGAATCTCCTTCATTCGAGTTTGAAGCGTAGTGGCATACTCTCGAAGCTTAAAGTAATCGTAGCCTTCCAGCACCATGGTTTTCACCACCGTTTCTTTCTTCTCTTCCTCTTCAGTGATCTTATTATCCCTACGCATTCTTCTCCAATAGTTATTCCCGAAAAGGACATACCATTTGGACTCATGCATATGGCTGGTCAGGTTTTCTACATACTGCTTTACCTCAAAAGGATACAAGGTTTCTTTCACCTCTTTATCAAAGATGATTTTCACCTTGATGCGATTATCCCTGGCTTCTCCTTCTACATACTTGAAGTTGGGTTTCCCCACCAAAGAATCCTCCAGAATCTGAAGCTGTCTCTTCGCTAACTCTAAGTTAGCGGCACTCATCCTTCCGATAATATTCAACTCCACCTCATCACCGGCATTCAATCGATCCTCTGCGTCTCGGTCAGGAGCCCCTTGCATTTTCACCTGATAGGAAATTCCTCCCAAGGCCTGGTCAATTACCGGACGAGCAGATTCCTGATACCATTCGGACCCCAGTGTTTCGTTAAACGCCTTTGCTGTTAACTCCTCTCCTTCCATTGGTTCTTCCGGAATCAGATAGGTTGGAAAACCGATAAACCAGATCAGCATCAATACGGCTAACCAACGACGTTTATACAAGCGCATAATCCAATAGCGATACCATTGGCTAGCTTGCACCATTCGTCTTTTATTACGGGTAAATCGCTTTCGTCCACTGATCTTCTCGAAGAGATCACTCTCCTCGATCAAGGCCGGTACCAACCATAGGGAAACGCCTAAGGACACCAACAGCAAGATCACCAATAGCATAATAAAGTCCTTAAAAACCACTAGTGCATCAGGGAAGATAAAGGCTACTGTCACCAAGAACACCAACAATGGTCCTACGGTCGTCAAGGTTGCCGCCAATACGGCCCTAAACGCATAGGTATCCCGGTGAATACGGTAATGGTCAGCCATGACAATCACGTTATCAATGACAATCCCCAAAGAGATCACCACGGCCATAAAGGAGAAATTGTTCAGCTGTACATCCAGTAAATAGAAGAAGATAATGGACGTCAGTACATTCACCAACAAGCTTCCCCCCACAATCAGGGTATATTTCCAATGTCTATTGATTAGTAAGATCAATAACATCAAGAGCATCGCCGATCCTGAGATACGGCTTAGGGTATCAAAAATTTTCTCTTCGATACTGATGGACGCATCGTACTGCTCACTCAACTTAACATGAGATGGCAACGTCTCTTCCCAACGGGCTGTCGCTTCTTTCACTCCACTGGCTACCGTCAAGGTATTGACATCCTGGGAAATGGAGACCACTAAACTGACCACCTCTTTTCCATTGATATGGTATACCTCATCATTCTCTACTTCCTCACTATTCACCTTGACCAACTCTGTCAGCGGAATCATTCGGCCACTTTCATGGGCAATCCATATCTGGTTCCAATCCACATTACGCTGTTCCTTGAAGGAAAGACGCACCGCCATACGGTCTGACTTGTTCTCATCAAAACGTACCCTACCCAGTACCATGGATGAAATATACTGTTGTACTGCTCGCTGTATATCGGCCGTTTTCACTCCTACAGAGTTCAGGTACTCCGAGTCGTAAGACAATACCCACTTGGAACTCTTTCCATAGCGGACCTGTACATCGGCAACATCTTTCACCCCTTCCAAAACAGGCTTCAAGCCTTTCTCCAGACGTTCAGCGAGCTTGTCCTTATTCTCTTCACCCGAAAGCTGGTAGACCATTAGGGTGACGTTATTGGTTCCATTGTTTACCCCTGCCCAAACGTAAGGGGCATCCACCCCTTCAGGCAAATGCTTCTGCAAGTCCTTTAAGGCCATCCCCACAGAATAGCGGAAGATATTGACATTGGATTCCTTTTGCAGTCGCACAAACATAGAGCCCCTGCCTTTTTGGGACCAGGAGTTGATGCGTTCAATTCCCGGAAGGGTTTTAATGGCTCCTTCCAAACGGGAGGTCACCTCCTGTTCTACCGAGATGACATCCTTGTCATCCCATCCAATCGTAATGTATACCCCTGGAAAGGAGAATGCCGGGTCCATACTGATATTCAGCAAAGGAATCGCCGCTGATCCTGCAAAAGATAGCATCGTAAAGATGATCAGGACACGGAAGGTGGAAATTCCGAAATTTGGTTTCTGCTTCATGACAACACCTCCTCCCCTTGGCTCAAGACCTCTTCGATCTCCTTAGGTTCTTCCAAATCTGCACCATAACGTGGGCTAGCCCACCAGTAGATCAACGGTACAAAATACAAGCTGACTAACGTACCAAAGGTCATTCCTCCAATAATTACCAAGGCCATTGGACGCTGAATCTCCGATCCAAAATCATTTCCAAACAAGAACGGTAATAGGGAAAGAATGGTCGTCATACTCGTCATCAAGATAGGCTTAATTCTTCTCAATCCTGCCTGATGAATAGCATCCTCGATCTTCAGGTAATCCTCTTTTCTTAAACGGTTAATGGTATCAATCTTCAAAATGGAATCATTGATAATAATACCCATGACCACGACCAATCCGATCATCGCTACCAGGTTAATAGAACCTCCCCAAGCCCACAGCAAGAACAATCCTCCTGCAAACGACAGAGGTACTTCTGCCAATACGATCAATGGTTGCCATACAGACTCAAACTGTGCTGCCAAGATAAAGTACAGGAAGAGTAAACTCACGATTAGGACGATAGTTAGCTCTTCAATCATTTCCTGGTTAGAGAAGATACTTCCATCAAAGTTCACTTCCAGGTTATTGAACTGACGAATCAGCTGCTCTACCTTTTGACTCATTGCCGGATAGTCTTTCATCTCCACATCCAATCCCAATGCAAGGAATCGACCCGCATCATCAGCATATAATTTCTTAAAGCTTCCTTGTGTCATGATTTGCACTAACTGACGCAATGGCACTTCCTCTCCGGCTGTGTTTAAGACATTCGCTTC
Source organism: Algivirga pacifica (assembly GCF_039543525.1). Lineage (NCBI taxonomy): Bacteria > Pseudomonadati > Bacteroidota > Cytophagia > Cytophagales > Flammeovirgaceae > Algivirga > Algivirga pacifica. The sequence continues at coordinate 58,110 of NZ_BAABJX010000051.1, read as the reverse complement.
ATTGATAATATCATAGAAAGTCTTATTGCGCTGATGGGTCACGACCTGCAAGGTATTCACGGATGTTCTCATCTCCATCAACTCATACTTATTGATCAGGGACTGCAGCTTATTGCTTAAGGCAGCCACTTCTACCTGATACATAAAGGCCTTACGGGTATCCGGAATAATCACCAACTCTTTTTGTAAATCCAGTGGTCGGTTTGATTGTCCTTCTTCCCACATTCTTACAGAATCTACGACAGCCATTACTTCTGTGATCTGATCATCCAAAGCACCCTTGCTCGCTCTTACCTTCATACGCAGTGGTGCTACGTTCTGAGGAAACAACTCTGTAAACAAACTTGGAGGTGGCTCCATCGTAAATCGTACGGCAGGATATTGCTTGGACAACCAAGCGCCCAGCTGTTCCTGTACAACAGACAATGAATCATGGGTATGCGCTCTAAGGTATACTTCTGCTTCCGTATACGCTTGCTCACGGGTGTGTGCCAGCAAGTACTCTTGTGCACCTACCCAGGTCTGTTGCTGTGCTGTCTTATCCATCAGGAAGGTCGTTACCTCATCGACTCTTCGTCTGTTCTCATCCAAACTGATGGGTTCGTTCCAGTCAATCTTGCACACCATCGCTACCTCAGAGGTTTCTGGCATTTGTCTTTTCTCCAACACATTAATCAGGAGATAATCTACTCCGATCAATGAGATAAATACCAAGAAGGCTGCTGCCTTATGACGAAATACCCAATAGTATACCTTCTCGTACAGTCCTTCATAATCTGGCAGCCAGATCATTTTTTTCAGGTTGGCACTTAGCCAACGGATGGCAAAGCGCACGCCATATTTCATCCACGATAGTCCAAAAGCAACCCATCGGTATACCCATACAAACGGCAAGAATACCTTCTTGGCTTTCGCTGGCTTTTTTGTTGGTGTCAATAACTCTTTACCTCTGCTCTTATGCGTCAAGCGATAGTAAACCGGCAATACAATCACCGCTACGGCCAAGGATACAGAAAGACCGATAGTTACCGTCAAGGCCTGATCATAGAACAATGCTCCTGCCATACCACTTAGGAAAATCAAAGGCAAGAATACAGCTGTAGTCGTTAACACGGAACTAATCAATGGACGAATCACTTCATTGGTTCCCCTCACACAAGCTTCTCCCAGACTATACCCTTTTTCTTTATATTGCGTGATATTGTCAATTACAATAATGGAGTTATCCACCATCATACCAGCTCCCAGAATCATTCCGGAAAGAGATATAATATTAATAGAAATATCAGCCCAGAAAATAACGATCAAACTCAATACGATAGAGAAAGGCAACGTGATCCCCATCAGCATAGGTGCACGGAAACTCTTCAGGAAGAAGAACATAACAAAGAATGCCAGGAATCCCCCTACCAATAAGCTGTTCATCAAACTACTCATCGTCACTTCCAGGAAAGTCGCCTGATTGATGCTATAATCGAAAGCGATTCCCTTATGGGTATTTTCCCAATGGTTTACTCTCCCCTCTACCTCTTTCTTCATATTATCCATACGGGCACTACTCTGCTTGATCAGTGCCAAGCTAATGCATCGCTTGCCATTATAGGTGGTGATCCCTTCCGGCTCCTGGTTACGAAATTCCCATTGGCCCAGTTCTTTTAGTTGCAAGGAACGACCATCTACAGAGATATACGTATCTTTCAAGCTTTGCAATCCTTCAATGGACTTGCTCAGTTTCAAGACTTTTTCGTAACGCCCTTCCTTCACTGAAAAGGATGTGGCTGAGATCTCCTGAGCCTCAATTTTCTGTTTTAGATCTGCTAAGGTCAATCTCAAAGAAGCCATGATCTTCTCATCAGGAGTAAAGACAATCTCTGGTTCGTCCATACCACTGACATCTACCATCGCTACCGACTCCAACATCTCCAGCTGACGGCGGTATACATTATCCACCAATTCACTAAGTTGCAAGAAGCCTTCTTCTGTCTGATAAATGGCACTATCCGGGGTTATATTCAAATAGAATACGGGAATGTCCGATGCCTTGGTCTTCATCACAATAGGACGCTCCACCTCATTAGGCATCTCACGAATGGCGCGATCAATCGCTTCATTCACCTCCAGAAAGGCGATATCTACATCCGTATCGTGCTTGAAACGCAAACGTAGTACGCCAGAGCCATCCTTGGTTTCTGAGTACATTTCTTCAATAGCAGCCAGTCGTGACAATCCTACACGCAACTGCTCTGCCATCTGCTCCTCTAGTTGTGCGGCACTTTTATCAGGGTCCTGGTATTGCACCAGAATCTCCGGTACCGCAATATCCGGCATTAGAGATACCGGTATAGAATTAAAGACCACCACTCCGAGCATCAGGAACCCGATGAGCACGGTGGTCACGGCCACTGGCCGGTTGATTAAAAACTTTACCATAATATGGGGATAAATAGTTCTTTTATGGTTTGAATAAGTAACTATCGTACTACCTAACCGCTTTGTTGAATCGTTGAGGTAGCTTACGCTACTTGTTGATTCGTTGATTCGAGTTGAATTGTTGGTTGATATATATGTACTCATACAACATATCAACTCGAATCAAGACGCCATGTAATGGAGCGAAGCTCAATTCAACTCAATACGAAGTATTGAAATTCAACGATTCAACAAAGCGATTTAGCAGTGTGACAGCTATTCATTCAAACTTAATTAGCTTACAGATTGATTAAGTGACTTGAGAACAAAGCAACTGCTTACTGCTGCTCTTCTGTTTTCACTTCCAGTTTTGTGGTAATCACTTCTGTGGTAATCTTGCTGCTATCTCCCAAGTTGAAAAGCCCCTTAACGATCAACTCCTCTCCTTCTGCCAAGCCTTCGGTCACGATATATTCACTGGCATTCTCTTCTCCCAGTTGAATAGGCTTCCACAAAGAAATCGTTTGATCTATACTATCTTTTCCTGCGACAAAAACACCTTGTTTATTGTCTCTAAGTACAATCGTGTTTTTCGGAATGGTAATCTTGTTTGGTAGTTCTTTAGCGATCACAACACTGGCATTCATGCCCTCCATCAGGCGATTTTGCTCATTGACAATAACGGCCGTAACACCTACCATACCCTTTTCAGAAATCACGGGGTTGATTTCCGTAATCTTACCGGAAAAGCCTTGTTTCAAGGCAAATGGGGTCACTTCTACCTTCTGTCCTAAAGCCAAATCTTTCAGTTCAGACTCCATCATCTGGAATTCCACCTTTAGTCGATCACTGTAAATCACATTACAAAAGTCGCCCGAAGGGTAGTTTCCTTCCTCTAGCTTAATATTCGCTACGACACCTGTAAATGGCGCAAACAACTTACAATCTTTAACTCTACGCTTGGCATCGTTATACTCCAGGATAGCATCATCATACCCCTGACGAATCTTTGCGGTACGCAACACCTCCGCTGATACTTTGTTAGTATCCTCTAAGGTCTTGATATCCGGATCAAAGGCGATAAGATAATCCAAAAGGTTCAGTTCTGCCTTTTCCAGATTGCTTTTGGCTCTTTCCAAGGCCAGGTTTGCTTGTGTCGCATCTAGCTCAGCAATTAACTGTCCTTTGGCTACGCGCTGTCCATTGCGTACATGTACCTTTGTGATGGGTTCTGTTTCCTTAAAGCGCAAGGCCACATTACGGTAAGCCTTTAATTTGCCATTGCTCAATAGCTGTCGCTCAAACACAGATAATTGCACAGGGGATAACTCCACCTGAAATACTTTATCCTCTACGACTTCCTTTTTTTCTTCCTCTTGCTCCTTACCTGCTCTTCCTTTCATTCCCTCTTTATTGCAAGAGGTAGTTGTTGACACTAGGGTTGCTCCCAATAATAACGGAAACAACGCTTTCTTATTAAAATCCATAGAATTGGTGTAAAAATTAGCTTGTTTATTGAGATACGATTGATTTATTCTGAATTAGATCCAAAAATTAAAATAAATAATCCTTTTTAGCTATAAAAAGTCTAATCAGCTATCCATAAGACTACCAAGTTACTGATATACAATCAAATAACCATTATTTTAATTTTAAAAAATTGAACTTTGGGGGTATTGATGAAAATTAGAGTTTGTTCATTTCCGTACAAATCACTCAGTATGGTTATTAATGCTTTACTTTAAGAGCTTGTTTGGAATACTGATTCAGAAAGAAAATTCCTCTAATCACTGCTCAAATCAACTCATATTTTACTACGTACGTCATCAAATAGAACCACTATTATCACTGCGTGCGCCTTAAATCTGACTTGATTTGAACAGGTTATAGAAATTTTCTCTATCTAAATCAGTATTCCAAACAAGCTCTAATTACAACGCTATATTCTTCATATGTGTCTTTTAAAAAGATAATCCACCTATAATCGCTTATGAACATGAACTATTCTATCAAATCTCTTTTTACTTCCACAACTATTACTTCATTATTATTTCTTTGCGCTTGCGATTCCTCTACTGAGCCCTACACACTGCCAGACCTCAGCAGTAATCAACGGATTGTACTCGAAGGGTCCAACACTTTTGCCTTAGACTTGCTCAAGACAGTGATTCAAGAGGAAAATCAAAATGTCTTGATCTCTCCTTACAGTGCTGCTGTTGCGTTGGGAATGACAGCTAATGGAGCCATCAATGAAACGCAGCAACAAATCCTCAATACCATCGGTACAAACAACCTTTCCATTGAAACCTCCAATGAAAGCCAGCAATCACTCGCGAACCTATTAAAAGATGCTGACCCATCCATTGATTTCCTGCAAGCCAACAGCATATGGTCTAATGATCAGTATACGATCAACCCCTCTTTTCACACTACGGTACAGCATTACTTTGATGCTGAGGCAAAAGCGCTGGACTTTAGCGATGGAGAGAAAGCCAAGAGGGAGATCAACCGTTGGGTGGAAAATAAGACAAACGATAAAATCAAAGATCTTATTAAGGACGTAACGACTGACCATGTAATGTTTCTGGTCAATGCAATCTATTTCAAGGCAGATTGGACTACGGAATTTGATAAAGACGCTACCTATATGGGGACTTTTTATAAAGAAGATGGAAGTACTTCCTCTACCAAAATGCTCACCGCAGACAATTATCCGTTCTACGTAAGCCATAAAGAAGGTATGATGTATTATCAACTGCCTTATGGCAACGAGCAATACCGCTTAAGCATCTTGATGCCCACAGATGGAAAAAGTTTACAGGAACTTGCTGAAATGCTCACCAAGGAAGATCTGGAATATCTTAACAACAACGTAACTATGCAATCACAAACGTTGCACCTGCCTCTCTTTGAAATTGAATATGAAAAGCAACTGAATAAGGTATTGAGTAAACTGGGTATGCCATTGCCTTTTTCTCAAGATGCTGCTGAATTTGACCAACTTGTACTTGGTAACCATCAACTCTTTATTTCTGAGGTCATCCAAAAAACCTATATGAAAGTTGATGAGGTAGGCACTGAAGCCGCCGCCGCTACTGCCGTTGAAATTTGGACATTATCAGCCACCGAGCCAACTACCGCGATTAACCGCCCTTTCTTGTTTTTCATTTCTGAGCAGCATACGGGGGCTATTCTTTTTGAAGGAATGTTGCAAGATCCTTCTTTGTGATTGTTTTGAGCGTGGACGCTCAAATGATGCTTGGGGTCGGAGCGTGGACGCTCCGACCAGTGCTAGAATTCTTCACTTTTCATTCTTCATTCTTCATTAAAAGCTCCCGCTGCGGTACCTGCCAGGTACCCTGTCGTCCAAGCGGCCTGGAAGTTAAATCCGCCCGTAATTCCGTCAATATCCAATACCTCTCCGGCAAAAAATAAGCCCGGAAGTTGTTTACTTTCCATGCGCTTGACGTTAATTTCCTGAAGGGACACGCCTCCACAGGTTACAAACTCCTCTTTGAAAGTTGTCTTTCCTTTGACTTCATATTCATCAGCCAATAGGGTATTGATTAGACGGTTAAGGCTTTTCTTGGAAAGGTCATTCCAGCGAGCCTCCGCATCCAGTTCTATTTTTTCTAATAAATGGTTCCACAAACGAGACGGTAATTGGAAGGGGTTTTTATTCACCACCTTACGATTCCCCATTTCCTGTTTTACTTGCTGAATATAGGTTCTTAGTTCTTCTTCCTTACGGTCAGTGACCCAACTGACCGCCACTTGAAAATGATATTGTCGATCAGACAACTCTCTTGCCCCCCAGGCAGACAATCGCAATACAGCCGGTCCACTCATCCCCCAATGGGTAATCAACAACGGGCCTTCCGCTGCCAATTTGGAACCAATCACCTTTACGCGGGCTTGGGGAACGGATAAGCCCATCAACCCACGGATAGGGTCTCCTGGCATATTAAAAGTAAATAAGGAAGGTACTGGCGACTCCACAGCCAACCCTAGATTCTTCAACCATTGTAAACCTGTAATCTTAGGACTTCCTCCTGTTGTGATGATTACACGATCGAAATAAGCTTCCTCCCCAGCCTTGAACTGCAATTGGTATCCTCCGCCTTCTTGGGGTGTCAATTTTGTCACTTCGTATTTATGGCGGATCATAACTCCTAGCTTTTTGGCTTCTGCCATCAAACAATTGATAATTGTTTGAGAATCATCTGTCGTAGGAAACATACGTCCATCTTCCTCAGTTTTAAGTTCCACTCCCCTATCCTCAAAGAACTTTATGGTATCCTTGGTCATAAAGTGCCCGAATGCTTTCTTAAGAAACTTCTCTCCCCTAGGATAGTGCTTACTCAATGCTGAAGCCTGAAAACATGCATGCGTCACATTACAACGCCCTCCTCCAGAGACTTTTACCTTTGCCAGTAACTGTGATGACTTTTCAAAAATCGTCACTTGTGTTCCTTCTTGATAGGCTGCATGTATCCCCGCAAAGAACCCAGCTGCTCCCCCTCCGATAATTGCTACTTTCATATATGATTATGATGCTATTTCTTGTCTTATTCCAGTATAACCTGTACTTTATTATATCTCACAAAAGTACTAAAAAGAGGGAAAAGGTATAAGGTATAAAGTAAAAGGTTAAAGGGAAAAGGTAAGAGCGCCCCTCGTGGTCGCCTCCAAGAAACTTAATTCTTCATTCTTCATTAAAACTGCCCATGGGTGACTTACACATCAACAGCATCGATCTAAAACAACATAGAAGTAGCTTTACCCGTCATCTCCTGGAAGACCTTCAAGCACTGGAGCGTATGCTGTCGGAGGGGTTGATTGAAGAAGGTGTTCGCCGTATAGGTGCGGAGCAAGAGTTTTGCTTAACCAAGTCGGACTTCCGTCCTTCCCTGAAAGCGCCCGAGATTCTCAAAGCCATCGATGACCCACATTTCACGACTGAACTGGCCAAATTCAATTTAGAAATTAATTTAGATCCTTTACCTCTTGAGGGAGATTGTTTTTCCCGAATGGAAGAGCAATTATACCTATACCTTCAGCATGCCCGAAATATCGCCCAGCAGCATGACAATAAGATTATCTTAACGGGTATCCTTCCTTCGATTACCAAAAAGGAACTGGTGATGGATTACATGACTCCTAACCCAAGGTATTGGGCGCTCAACAAGGTGATGAGCGATCGGAAGGGAGGACATTTTGATCTACATATCATGGGGGTAGATGAATTGAGTGTACAGCATGACTCTGTGTTATTTGAGGCTTGTAACACCAGTTTTCAAATGCACCTGCAAATAAGCCCATCCGACTTTGTGCAAAGTTACAACTGGGCACAAGCCATCACTGCTCCATTGATGGGAATCTGTACAAACTCCCCTTTACTCTTGGGCAAGGAGTTGTGGCATGAGACCCGTATTGCCTTATTTAGGCAGAGTATTGATACGCGCACCTCCTCTATGGCTGTGAAAAACCAACATGCCCGTGTTACCTTTGGGAATGACTGGGTTAGAGGTAATGCGGCTAGTCTCTTTCAGGAAGACATTAGTAACTACCCTATTATCCTTGGAAAGGAAATTTCAGAAGATACCTTGGACATATTGAATAAGGGAGGTACTCCAAAACTCAAGGCTTTGAGCTTGCACAACGGGACCATCTATCGATGGAATCGCCCTTGTTATGGCGTTAATGAAGGAAAGACACACCTTAGAATTGAAAATCGATACATTCCTTCAGGGCCAACCGTACTGGATGAAATGGCTAATTTCGCCTTTTGGGTAGGACTAATGGTAGGGCGTCCCAAACTATACGACAATATCGCTGAGCGAATGGACTTTCGGGATGTGAAAGCTAATTTCACCAAAACAGCCCGCTATGGTATTGACACCACTATCCTATGGATGGATAAAGCGATCAATTGCCGAGAACTTATCGAAAAAGAATTATTGCCTATTGCCTATCAAGGACTAGAAAGTATGGGAGTCGCACCTGAAGATATTCAGCGTCTTTTACAAGTAGTTGAAGGCAGAACCTCCTTGCATACTGCTTCCCAGTGGATGGTAAAAAGCTATCGTCACCTGGGCGATACACTTCCTACAGATGCTGCCTTAATTACCTTAACCAAATCCATACACGACAATCAGCAAACAGGTCTTCCGATACACCAATGGCCTCTTCCCTTGGCAGAGACCATGGAAGAATATCAACCTAAACGGGTAAGTCATTTAATGTCTACTGAACTCCTCACAGTCAATGAATACGATTTACTGGATATGGCTATGGAGATTATGCGATGGAAAAACATTCGTCATCTTCCTGTAGAGAATCACAAGGGAGAACTGGTAGGCTTACTCTCCTCCCGACATATAGAAAAGGTATTAACGACAAAAAATACTCAAGACGCTGCATGGAATATCTGCGATATAATGGAAAAAGACCCTATCACAATTTCTCCAGATACCCTATTACCTGAAGCAAGGAAAGTAATGCAGCAAAATGGATTTAGTTGCCTGCCTGTAGTAAAGGATGGGCAATTGGTAGGGATTATTACGGAAAAAGATTTTTAAGGTAAAAGGTAAAAGGGAATAGGTAAAAAGTATAAGTCTATAGTAACCATGGAATGGATTTATAGTCATGCGTTTCAACAAAGCCTTCCGGCCAAACGGATTATCGGCGAGGTAGGTGACCCAACCCAAGGCCCTGCCCTCTTGTTTTTTGGAGGGATACATGGGAATGAGCTTTCTGGTCTATTTGCCTTGCAGCAAGTATTTAAACAACTAGAAAGTCAGGCTATCTCTTTTAATGGATATGCAGTGGGGATTACTGGAAACCTTGCCGCAATAAGAAAGACAAAGCGATTTGAGGATGAAGATCTCAATAGAATTTGGACGAAAGAAAAAATAGAGCAACTTAACTCCCCTACTTACCAACCCATCAGTGAGGAAGAAAAGGAGCAAAAAGAAATCTACGAAGTTATTCAAGAAGTACTTCAGAACAACCCCGGCCCATTCTACTTCTTTGACTTGCATACCACTTCCAGTGACACGATTCCTTTTATTACGGTCAATGATAATTTACTCAATCGCTCGTTCACCCAACATTATCCTGTTCCTATTATACTGGGTATTGAAGAGTACTTGGAGGGGCCATTATTGAGTTATATCAACCGGCTTGGATATGTCGCTTTTGGGTATGAAGGAGGGCAGCATACCTCTGAGATAGCATTAGACAATCATATAGCCTTTATCTATCTGTCGATAATCCTGACAGGGAGTATTACGAACAAAGAATTCTTTTCCTCCACCTATTATCAACATCTATTGAAGCAAACAGCTTCTTTTGCAGGCTTCTATGAAATCACCCATCGACATGCCTTACTGCCTACTGATCTATTTCAAATGCAAGAAGGGTTTGTCAACTTTGAACGGATACGTAAAAATACTCCTTTGGCCCTACATAATCAGCGAAAGGTTACAGCGCCCAAGTCAGGGTATTTATTTATGCCCCTATATCAACCACAAGGAGAAGATGGCTTTTTTGTGATACAAAAAATAAATCCTTTTTTCCTGAGACTCTCCGCCAAACTTAGAAAATGGAAGCTAGACCAATGGATTGTCCAACTACCTGGAATTGAATGGGATCAAAAAGATCCCGAAACGCTGATTGTCCATCAAAAAACAGCTCATTTTCTAACCAAAAAAATCTTTCACCTACTAGGGTATAGACGTCGAAAGGTTAATCAAAACACCTTGCATATCCATAACCGGGAAAAGAGGGCCAGGTACGGGGATTATGAGGGGGCTTCCTGGTTAAACATTTGACACAGGGCGATGCCCTGTGCTATTTTGGCGATACTCCTGTGCTATTGTGGCGATGCCCTCTGCTATTGTGGCGGTGCCCTGTGCTATTGTGCTATTATATTCGTATACCAATCACTGTAATATCGTCCCGCTGAGGAGCCTCCTCTCCTTTGTAATCCTCAATAAATTGCTCTAGATAAACCTTTTGCTCCTGCATGGACTGACTGTTAATTGAAGAAAGCAAGGTCTTGATTTTAGCTGTTCCTATTTTCTTTCTTGCCCCATTATGTTGATCAGCCATTCCGTCTGTGAGGATATAAATCGTATCTCCAGGGGATAATAATAACTCATGGCTTACAAAAGGATCTTTATTCTTCTTTTGCTTTCCTCCAATGGAACGCCTAGTGCCTTTAATCTCCAGGAATTCCCCTTGTTGTATATAGTACAGTGGTGTTTTGGCTCCTGAAAAAGTTAGCTTACAGCTTCCATCATCCTGATACTCAAACTTACATAATCCCATATCCATACCATCCGTATTTCTCGCTTCATCCTGTCTGAGTTTCATACGAATCATATCGTTCATTTGCTCTAAAATCTCTTCGGGTGCTGACAGCTCATTGACATAGATTAAGTTGTTCAAAGTAGAGATTCCAATCATGGACATGAACGCTCCCGGCACTCCATGCCCTGTACAATCTACTACTGCCAGATATCCTACACGATCCACCACATTAAACCAATAGAAATCACCAGAGACGATATCTTTAGGTTTCCAAAGGACGAAAAAGTCCTTCAGGATATTTCTCATTAACTCAGAGGAAGGTAATCCTGCTTTCTGAATGGTCTCAGCATAACGAATACTATCCGTCATCTGCAGGTTCTTTTCCTTCAAGGTTTTATAAGTTCCCGCATTAGAAAGAGCTATCGTTACATAAGGCACTAACGTATTGAGTACTTGTAATTCGATATCCCCAAAGGCAAAAGGTTCAAAACTCTGCAAGGTCATCACCCCTAGCTTCTTGCCTTCCATCACAATCGGCAAGAATACCATTGACTTGGCCTTTTCAATTGTATATTGTTTTATTTCAACTCCCTCTTTTTCTTTTTCCTTAATATCACGAATTAATATTACGGTATTTTCATTCAAGCACTCTCCTGCTATACTGTCTGACGATGTTACGATATCTGTGAAAGAGCGTGGTGACTGATCAACCTCTATAAATCCAGAATAACTTAATCGGCTATACATCTCATCATATACCCCTATACCAAAAGCTTCTACATTCATAAACTCCTTCAACTGATAATAAAGGCGCTCGACCAAATCTTCTTTTTCCAGGGCTGCCATTACTTTCTTACCCATATCCCCTATTTGTTGCACATCCCGGTAGGCTTTTTCTATGGTATTCTTCTGGCTGGCAAGTTCGGCAGTTCGTTGCTCTACTTCCTCTTCAAGTTTCTGGTTACGACTCTTCAGTAAATAAGTATTCCACCTTACGACAGCAAACATTCCTCCACCTAAAAGAAACACATAAAGAAAATAGGCTGCATAGCTTTCATACCAAGCTCCTTGTACATGAAAACGATACACCGCTTCCTGTCCTATATTCCCGTACAGATCCTTTGCTCTTACATAAAAAGCGTATCCTCCTGCCTTAAGGTTAGCATAAGTATGTTTAGAAGAAGAGGTCCATTCCGACCAACTATTATCATGTCCCTTCAACTGATACTGAAACTCCGTTTGCCCTTGTCCACTATAAACGGGAGCGGCAAAGGAGAACGTAATATCATTGTTTTCCATTTTTAGCTCAGGCTCTTGTCCTTTTAATTGCCCCACTAGAATGTTTCCATTACGTTCTGTACCTGGAACACGGTAAGCACCATTGAACAGTTCCTTTCCATCAACGGCCACTTGTCGTATCAATGTTTTAAAGGTACCCGAAAATAGCCCTTCTTGTGTTCGATTATAGAAAAACACTCCTTCTGCACCTGCAATCAAAATTCCCTCATCAACAAACTGAGCGTCATTGATGTGCATCGCAGGCAATAAACGCATTTGCTCGTCTTTCACCTCCCACGTCTTACTTTCCTGATGGTAATCCACCAACACAATAGGATGCTCTACCGTGTTATAGGGCACTAGTAAGTAATCTTCCTCTGTTGACAATATTTGTTTTGGGCGATAATTCTTCTCTTGAATAATCTTTGACAAAAGATGTTGGGAAGGTGTTAATGTTTTATTTTGCGCATCTACATCAAACAAGTACCCTTTAGCACTTACCAGTACCTCATCTCCAAACTCATGTACTGTAATCTTTCCAACCTCTTGTCCCAAGGACGCTACAATTGGAGAGTGCAACAAAAATGAATTATCTTCTTGTTCAACCTTAATATACCTGATCCCACTAAAAGAAGATGATACCCACAAGTCCCCCTCTCGGTCTTCTGCCATTCCTGTAACCTCCTCTAGCCCTGTATCTACAGCATCAACTACTTTCCATTTTTTATGATTGGAGATATCCAAAAAGTATATTCTTCCTCCTTGATCAATCCCATATACCTTATTTTCATAATAACGAGAAGGGTGTAAGGAAATAATTCTGTCATTAGCAAAGCACTTTTCTGCTTTCATTCTATTTAACCAATACACTCCATCCTCTGTATTCACATAAAGACGGTTGACTCCCCCAGAGGTGATGCGCTCCATCCCCCAAACCTTCACCAAACGATCGATCCCCTTTATTTGGATATTGTCTCCGTTATCATAGTATTCCACACCATAGGACGCAGTATATACCCCCCCTTCCTCAAAGGTCAAGGCTACCACTTCTTCACCTTCCTGATTTTTCCAATTAAGAAAAGGGGAGCTTAACTCTATTCTGGTCAATCCATTAAACTGCATCGCCCACAATCCTCCTTGTTGGTCCTGATACAATTGGTTAATATCATCACTAAGCAACCCTGTCGTCTTCTGTAAACGCACCATGATATCCCCCTCTTCATCCAAGATGAATAATCCCGCTGTTTTGGTGGCTACCGCATAATTATAAACTCCTTTCAAGGGTATAATCGCATTCATTCCTCCTTTGACTACTTCTGAAGGAAGCCTAAATCTTTTCACCTTGCCTTTATGATCCCAATACCAATTTCCTGAACTGCTCACATATAGCAAGTCCTCTCCTTCTGCCGGTAAAATATCACGAATCACTTCCCGTACTGGCAATTGAAAAAGGTCTGTAAACTGTCCATCTAGTAACTCCTTCCACAACAACTCTCCATCTTCCCTGTAACGAACAAACATACGATCATGGGCCACCGCATATCGATCTACTATAATATCCTGATCACCAAGAGACTTCACTTGTGAGAGTACTCCATTCTGATAATAAAGAATCCTTTTATTACTGAAAAAATAGATCCCTTTTCCTGCTGCATCAACGCCAGTAATACGCTCTCCCCTATGCGTAGCCATCTTAAACTCATCCGCCTGCAATGAACGGTAGTATAATTCATTGTCGCTAGAGGTAGACAATACTCCAAAATCCCAAGCCGAAGCAGCGTAGATAGCACCATCCCTTCCCTTGCTCATTCCCAATACGGCCTCCTGTCGCTTCATAGGAATCAGGCTCCATATTTTGCCATCAAACTCCAGTATCCCCATCTCATTGGCAAAATACATCACGCCTCGTTCATCCTGCACGGCATCATAATTCAGTCCATCAGCATGATACTCTACGGGTGAAATATTACGTAAGATAGGTTGCCCCTGTTGTGACCAGGCAGTGGTAGTAAATAATAAAACAGTTAGAAAGATAAATACTCTCATCCTTAAATAGTTATGCGTTTGGGAATTGCATGAGAAACGAATAGTCGCTCCCTTTTAACGTAATGCTTTAAAAAAATGATATTCTCAACAAGGAAAAATAATAGTCTAATGTACAAATATTACACAAGGAATACGTCATCAAAAAACAAAACACTGTGTACACTTAGATTCTTTTTTATATGCCTGTGTAGAGACCTTCCCTTTAGTATTGCTAAAAACAGGAAAAAATTATGATTAATGAATATTTATTTAGATAATTATCTAATTATTAAATTAACTAAATATCTACAGGAGATGATATGAATAACATTTTCAAGGCATTGAATGATGCTACCCGAAGGGAAATACTCGAAATGCTGAAGGAAAGGGATATGACTGCCGGTGAAATTGCTGAACAATTTTCTATTTCCAAGCCCAGTATTTCCCACCACTTGGATATCCTGAAACGGGCCGATCTGGTCTATAGTGAGAAGAAAGGTCAATTTGTGTATTACTCTATCAACACGAGTATTGTCGAAGATCTACTACAGTGGGTTATCAATTTAAAATCATCCAAATCATGAAACATTTTATCAAGAAAGAGCTACCACTCATTATCATAGCACTTATACCATTGGTATATTTATTGGTTATTTGGGAAAAACTGCCAGAAAAAGTGCCTTTGCATTGGAATATATCTGGAGAGATTGATCGGTGGGGAAGCAAAATGACCTTGGCAGGACTGGTACTATTACTCAATCCCTTTATGTATCTATTACTCTGGGTAGTTCCTAAAATAGATCCAAAACGAAAAGTCAATAACATGGGTGGAAAGTATTATCAGCTCCGTGTATTGATGGGCTTGTTTTTCTCAGCATTGGCAATATTCATTCTTATCGCATCCCAAAAGCAAGAAATGAATGACGGAGGTTTATTGGCTCTAATCGGACTACTATTTGTAGGAATGGGCAACTATATGAAGACCATTCGTCACAATTACTTTATTGGCATACGAACCCCCTGGACACTGGAGAGCGAAGAAGTTTGGAAGAAAACCCATGCCCTAGGAGGCAGAATATGGTTTATAGGAGGTTTATTGATTTTTGTGAGTTGCTTACTGATTCAAGACAAGCAAACTCGTTTTACTATATTTCTTGGACTTACTTTAATCATTAGTTTTATCCCCATGATCTATTCATATTTTTTGTATAAAAAAGGGTAGTTAGAAGGGAAATACATTGATAGTATTTATGTCTCCCAAACAAAAATGAAGAATGAAGGACGATTCTTCATTCTTCATTCTTCATTCTTCATTCTTCATTAAATCAAAACTTCCTCCTGCTCTCCTCCTACCACACGCACGTAGAAATTCGCCAAGAAAGCATATGCAAATGGGCCAAACAGTAAGCCTACTAGCATACTGAACGCCATGTAAGGTCCCATAGCCATATAACCTCCAATAATATCTCCGTTCATCATCTGCTGCTGTACCGCCTCCTGATCCAACAGGATAAGGTTAAATGGTAGAAGCACCGCATACAAAGCAATATACCCCAGGAAGGCATAAAGGAAAAGCTTGCGTTTTTTCCCTTTCATGATCTCGTGACTTTCCTTCAAGGTATCCATTACGCCCAACTCTGGTTTGTCCAGCATCACAAAGTATACTTGAGAGAATGCCAAAGCTGCAATGATTCCAGGAATGAAAAACAGGACCATTCCTACCATAATTACCATAATCATAATAAGGGTGACACCTAAAGCCTTACCAAATTGGTTAAACCCATTAAACAGTTGAGAAACACTAGCCTCTTTACCTCTGGCTAGGGTTAGGAAAAAATCTGACATTCCTAGATAAATCGCTCCTATAATGAATAAAGGACCAATAATTGTCATCGCTGAGACCATATACAGCATTCCTGCCAATAGTAGCATTCCAATTGCCTTCAACCAGTTTCCTGATAAAGAACTCAAAGTTTGTGAAAGTAGCATTTTTAATGTGCTCATAGTCAAAAGTATTAAATGAAAAAATGGATATGATTATTAAATTCTCATCATTCAATATACAATTTTTCCTAAGAATAATCTCATGCAATGACAAAAGTCAATCCCTTAATGAACCCTCACATACTTCTCAATGATCTTTCGATTTATACCTTCCTCCTCTACCACTTCCTCTCCTGATTGAATCAACGTATCGCCTTTTACTTCCATCTGAAAAGTAAAGCTTAGCCCTTCCCAGCTTTTAGCAGAACAATAGTCTAATTTCTCTTCGTAGGTATTCCCCTTCAACGTATAAGGCCCCGATCCTGCCGTAAAAAAGCGTACACTGTCAGGAATATGCCCTTTACTATGATTAAAGAAAGCAAAATGATCCTCGTTAAACATCTTGATCATCTCATTGTCTTCTAGTGAATGTACTTTTACCTCTTCTCCTTGGATGATAGTATTGCTCACCAATTTCCAGGTACCCTTCAACAACACCTGATCTGTTTGTTGGGTATTTTTCGACACATCACAAGCGATAGTAGCCATAAAAAGTGTCAATGCTGTAATCAATCTTAATATTCTCTTCATGTTCATTTTAGTTGTTTTTTTCAATTGACAAGAAATTCAATCAGAAAACAAAAAATATAGCTGAACACTGTACCCAATGCCCTGAACGGCAGAAAACTATCGTTTGTTACCGGTTATCGGTTATCCAAATGGAGAAAGGATAAAGGAATAGGATCCTATGGATAATAATCCTTTATCCTTCCTCCTTAAACCCCTTAAAATTAGCACTTAACTATAAGTTTACTTGGCGTTCAGTTCACTAGTAATACCTTCCCATTAAACTTTTTAGTACCTTAACAAGAAATAATAATAACTTAAACCATATCTATCATGCTAAAGCTTTGGAAACCCTGTATAGGTATATTACTGACGACAGGCGTATTCTCCTGTTCAGGAGAGCAACAGAAAAAACTGGATTATCCCGAAAGTAAAAAAGAAATGATTACAGACACCTACTTTGGTACGGAAGTACAAGACCCCTACCGTTGGCTGGAAGATGACCGATCAGAAGAGACGGCAGCATGGGTCAAAGCACAAAATGAAGTCACCGATCAATACCTCAGCCAGATTACCTTTAAAAAGGAAATCGTAGATCGAATGACGGAGCTATGGAACTATGAAAAAGTCTCTGCGCCTACGCGTTATGGTGATTGGCTTTACTATTACAAAAATGATGGCCTTCAAAATCAATTTGTTCTCTATCGTAAAAAAGAAGGTAGTAGCAAAGAAGAAGTATTTCTGGATCCTAATGCATTTTCTGAAGATGGCACCACTTCCCTTTCTGATATCAGCTTTACCAAGGACGGTAAGTTAGCCGCTTACTCTACCTCAGAAGGAGGCTCGGACTGGAGAAGCATTTATGTGATTGATACAGAAACGAAGAAGATGGTAGGAGACCCTATCAAGGATGCTAAGTTTACCGCTATTGCCTGGAAAGACAAAGAAGGTTTTTTCTATAGCAGCTATGACAAACCTAAGGAAGGCTCTGCCTTATCAGGAATGACACAGCACCATAAGTTGATGTATCACAAATTAGGTACACCTCAGTCTACCGATGTGCTGGTATTTGGTGGTGAAAAGATACCTAGAAGATATATCGGTGGAAGCGTTACAGAGGATGGGCACTACCTGATTATCTCTGCCGCAGAGGCGACCTCTGGCAATGAGCTGTACTTGAAAGACCTTAAAAAAGAAGATAGTCCTATCGTTCCTATTGTAGAAGGGTTTGACAACAATCACGGAGTGGTCTATGCCAAGGGAGGCACCCTGTACATAGAAACCAATTACAAAGCACCAAACGGACGCTTGATCAAAGTGAAAGCGAAAAAGCCTACACAAGAACACTGGAAAGAAGTGATCCCTGAAACAGAGAATGTTTTGAGTGCTTCCTCTGCCGGTGGAAAGCTATTTGCCAACTATATCGTAGACGCAGTCTCCAAAGTATATCAGTATTCTCTTGATGGGGAACAAGAAAACGAAATCCAATTGCCAGGTTTTGGGTCGGCCAGCGGATTCTATGCCAAGGAAGAAGATAAAGTTCTTTACTATACCTTTACTTCGTATATCTATCCTCCTACGATCTTCGAATATAATATTGAGGAAAAATCCTCTAAAGAGTATATGGCTTCCAAGGCACAATTCAATCCTGAAGATTATGTGTCAGAGCAGGTATTCTATACCTCCAAAGACGGCACGAAGGTTCCGATGATTATCACCTACAAGAAAGGCCTTAAGAAAGACGGAAGCAACCCTACTATTCTATACGGATATGGAGGATTCAATATCAGCTTACTTCCAAGCTTCCGTATTTCCAATGCCGTGTGGCTAGAAAATGGCGGAATCTATGCTGTTCCAAATATTAGAGGAGGTGGTGAATATGGAGAGAAATGGCACGTAGCCGGTACCAAAATGCAAAAGCAAAATGTATTTAATGACTTTATTGCTGCCGGCGAGTACTTGATCAAGGAAGGGTATACCTCCTCTGAAAAACTGGCCTTAAGAGGTGGTTCCAATGGTGGATTATTGGTAGGAGCTGTAATGACACAGCGCCCTGATCTTGCCAAAGTAGCCTTACCGGCTGTAGGCGTACTAGATATGCTACGTTACCATAAGTTCACTGCTGGTGCAGGATGGGCTTTTGATTACGGTACAGCCGATGATTCCAAGGACATGTTTGAGTACCTATTGGGTTATTCTCCAGTACATAACGTAAAGGAAGGCATTGCTTACCCTGCGACTATGATTACTACTGCAGACCATGACGACCGTGTAGTCCCTGCCCACTCCTTTAAGTTTGCCGCAGAGCTACAAGCGAAGAATGCGGGCAATAACCCTATGTTGATTCGTATCGATACCAAGGCCGGACATGGTGCCGGAAAACCTACGGATATGATCATCGATGAATATGCTGACATTTATGCCTTTACTTGGTATAATATGGGGGTAAAAAGCCTTCAATAGTTGTTGAACCGTTGAATCGTTGAATTGAGCTTCGCTCGTTGATTCGAGTTGATATGTTGTATGAGGATCAATATAGATCAATCAACAGTTCAACTCGAATCAACGAGCGAAGCTCAATTCAACTCACCGAAGGTGAAATTCAACGATTCAACAATACGATTAAGCAGAGTAGAACATCCGTTCGTGATCCGCTACTTTTCCATATTGATTCTTATAAGGCGATTTTACCTTATACTTCACCTTGAAGCCTTTTCTGCTATAAAGCGCTTTTGCCCTCGGGTTCTCTACAGAAACGTCCAAGCCAATCGGATGATGTACTTTTAGACGTCTTAATAGCTGCTCAATCATCCACCCTCCTACTCCTTTTCCACGGTGATCAGGATGCACACCTAAATGTACCAATAATTGCTCCTCACCTTTAGGAGGTTTGATTACGGTTTCAGTACGAAGACCTCTTAACATGACCTTTAAGCCTGTCCATATCCCGTAAAATGATATAATCTGAAAAATAGCAGTTTGTGTCATTTGTGCAGTCTCTGCTCCCGTGAGAACAGCGGCACTACCAATTACTTTTCCACGCTGCTCCACCGCATAATGATTTCGATAACCAAACTCTCCCTTTCCACTCTCAAAGGCATATTTCAAAAAATCCTGGGCAGCATACTTATTTGTTTTAAAAACATAGTCAAAGGAATCAGGTCCTGAACTATAAATCAGGGGGATCATTTCATGGACATCTCCCTTTGTAGCTTGTCTTAGTTGTACGTTTAGCATTGGTTATATGGTATAATGGTTGAGATTGAAACTGTCGAATGATAAATATTTAGAGATGCCATGTAATGGCTTATTGTTTAATTAAGTTTGAAAAATAACCGACACAATAGTTATCTCCATCCTCGCCTAGCATTACATGCGTGGTAAAACCCCAGGCTCTTTTAGAAATACCGCTACGCGGTGATCTATACTACTGTTTTTCTATCTAATAAATAATATACGTTGATATAATAGATCGCCACAACGTGGCAATTCTAAAAGAGCCTGGGATTTTAATCCTAGGCGGAGTTGAGGGAAGCATTTATGACGCTTAATTATTCAACCTTAATTAAACAATAAACAATAAACGGCATATAATTCCGTAGACAGCGACAGGATTACTTCTAAAATATATCCTATAAATTTCATCAAATGTAATGAAAAAAGGTTCGTCACCCATAGGCAACGAACCTCAAAACTATTACATATCACTCTTTCTTAGTCCTCAGAAAGTACGGCTACTTTCCCTACGATTTTTTTCCAGGCAGTAAATCCACCGGCGATGTTACGTAGCGTAGAGAAGCCATTGTGCTCCAGTATTCTGGTTGCCAGGTATCCTCTAAGCCCTTTTGCACAGTACACAAAAGTCTCTTTAGAAGAATCCAGCTCATCCAAACGGTCTCTCAACTGATCCAATGGAATATTGATCGCTCCTTCTACCATACCTTGCATTTCCAGCTCCTTAGGATTACGAACATCCAGAATCACATAGTCTTTATTTTCTTCTGCCGTAAAATAAGCCTCCGCTTGAGCGACATTCCACTCCTCATAGCCATTGTTCATGCTATTGCCAGCGACATATCCTGCGACCACCACGGGGTCTTTCGCCGGAGAGAATGGAGGTGCATAAGCCAAGTCCAGACGAGGCAAATCATCAATCGTCAACTTCGCATAGATCGCTGTCGCCAGAACATCCACCCTTTTATCGACTCCTCTTTCACCAAACAACTCTGCTCCCAGTAGTTGCCCCGTTTCAGGATTATAATAAATCTCTATAAAGATATCTTTTTGGTCGGGATAGAATCCCGGTGTTGTTCCTGCAATGATAAAGGTCGAGGCATAAGCAATCCCCTCTCTATCCATTTGCTTCGTACCTAATCCAGTACGGGCAATCGTATAATTAAAGGCTTGCATAATTGCCGTTCCATACCCACCATCGAAGGTCTCATTTCCTCCGGCAGCATTTGCTCCGGCAGCACGGCCACCTTTATTGGAGTGTGTTCCCATTGGGAACCAAGCCGTTTCCTTGGTTACTACGTTTGGAATGGCAGCACAGTCACCGGCTGCATAAATATCAGGCAAGGAAGTCTCCATTTTCTCATTCACTACCAACGCACCATTTCCGATATGCTCTGCTCCTTTAGCCGTCAGCATCTCCGTATTTGGCTTTACACTGATACCAATCAAGGTATAATCAGTCGTCATGGTAGAACCATCTGTTAAGGTCAACACATTGGTCGCTGGATCCATCGACTTCACTGCTACTCCCAGACGAAGCTCAATACCATTTTCTTTCAGTACCTCAGCTGTCATGCGAGCAAATTTCTCGTCCCAAGGCGTTAGGATTTGTGGCGCCAACTCTACGACAGTCACCTTCAATCCTTTTGCTACCAGGTTCTCAGCCGTTTCCAAGCCTATCAGCCCAGCACCTACGATCGTAATATGCTTAGCCGTATCCAGGATACCACTGTTCATTACTTGGTCAAAATCCTCAATAGTTTTGGCATACGCCCATTTATCGGAAGCATCCAGGTTTTCAATCGGTGGCTTCACCGCTCTACCTCCTGTTGCAAAAACTAATTTATCATAAGAATAAACATCTTTTGGGGTATAAACTACATGAGCATCCGGATCAATATCCGTTACCGGCTCATTAAGGTGTACATCAATACCAAAGCGAGTCTCTAACAACTCCGGCTTTACCACCATTAGTTTATCTCTTGATTGTATTTTTCCTCCCATAGCGTATGGGATACCACAAGTCGCATAACTAATGTTCTCAGTTTTTTCAAAAAGGATAATTTCAGCTTGTTCGTTAGTTCTTCTTGCTTTAGCAGCAGCTGATGGGCCTGCAGAAAGTCCACCGACAATAATGATTCTTTCTTTATTCATAATGCTAATTCTAGTGTTTATCTGTTCCAGTTTATACAGATGTGACTATTTGTTCAATTGCTACACTGCAAAGATGCAGGATTGTAGCAGAACAGAATGTGACTGTGATCACATGGATTATAGAAAAGGAAAGGAACTATTTGGAGGTAAGAGGTAAAAAGTAACTGGTCGTAGCGTCCTCGCTACGACCTAAAAGCATTTTGGAGGCTCCAGCCTCCAGTCATAAAACAACTAATATGTCTCCTGCAGAAAGTAATGATGAATATACGCACAAGCTGCCGCTTCTGTCGAAAACTGCTGCTCATCGTGCTTATGTCCTTTTTCATCCAAGTAAAAAACTTTCCAATAGCCCTTATCCTTGGTTAGAATAATTGCATCCGGTATAAGCTCTCCCTGAAGGGAGTAGTGTGTAAATGGAACGGCTAAAACCCTCAACCGCTCTTGTAAAGCAAATCTGTCCATAGTCATTAGGAAAAAAGTTAATATTAGGGAACATTGATTAATACAAGTGTGTTATCTAAGTACAATATGGAAGGCTTTGCACCTAAGACTTAGCGAGAGTAGAGTTTTAGAGTTGTTGCTAAGATTTTAAGGGGTAAGCGCTTCTATTTATAGAGGTCCAAAGGGTTACTAGTTGGTCAGAGTTTCTTTTGTAAAGCTGATCAATGAATGTTCTTTGGGCTTCCTTTTTGCGTTTATTGTTTATCGTTTATAACCGATAACCGATAAATAAACCTTTCTCACCTTATATCCGCAAGGGTACATTTAAAAATTGGGCGACTTTGCTGTATTATCCTCCACCTGCTCTACTGCTTCCTCAATCGGAATCCCATCCACCATCACTCCTTTTAATACATAATCGCCTTCTTTTATTCCTACGGAGGCATAGACCTGATGCTTACCAGCATTACTTTCTCGGTACATTTTCTCCGCTTTTAAGGCTTTACTTTCTTCCATAAAATATTTACGGAAAGGATAATGAATACGCACCGCACTGCTATCATGCGTAAACCAGGCAATCTCGGCTTTTATATAGTCTTCTGGAACACTTGGCTCATAGGCTGTCATATCCTTTGGGATAGCAAATCCTTCAGCATCCTCTTGCAAAGTAAGGTATACCTCCATTCCTCGTTCCCATACCGTAGGGTCACTTACGGGTACCTCTGCATCCCTAAAGTTCAAGGTGATATACTTACCTCTAAAAGGGTCATAAGGATCAACCGGTGCCGTTCGGAATTTATATACCTTTCCCGAAAAAATGATTCCTTCCTTTTTTAGTATCATTTGAGCTGGCACGGCTATTTGAACAATAACCATGATCGCAAAAGCTATCCATAACCATTTTTTATTTTCCTTCATGTCCTGTACGTTTTTTAAGCATCCAATAATTAGCCATAAAAAATCCTACTCCCATGACCACAAATAGTATCCCTCTACTGACAAAGCTCAGGTCGGAGTCAAAAAAGCGACAAGAAATTAAGGCCGCTAATAAAAGCATTCCAAAATTGAGTTCTCCCAGTGCCTGTCGTTTACTGCCATTAATCACTACCCAAACTCCTACAAGCAACAGCAATGTATTTACCAATAATGAAGCGGCCACTGCATGTTCTGTTCCTACTAAAAAGATGAGGACAAAAACCAACGAAATATAGGCTAAGGGATCTATAGTGTCCTTCTTATCCTTTGGCCAATATAAATACAGCATGCCCATATTCAACAAAACAAACGCTATTGGTAGAAACACTTCCCCACTCATATAAAACGTATGTCTACTCACCTCACGCCAGGGTTCATCAAAGCTCCATATCAGCAGCATAAACATCATCCCAGCCACTCCTATGACCTGATAACCATTCTGTCGCTTAAGTAACGTACTGAAATAAGGGAGCTTTCCCATCAGGTATAATACACCAAAAAGACTAAAGTAAGCGAGTAACATTAACTCCTCCTGACGTTCTGCCATACCTCCCAATACCGTTATCAAGGACAACGGGAAGAACCAATGATGGAAAAAAGTGAAGTTACTGTTTTTGGCCTGAAGGCATAAACGGTAATAAAAAGGAACTGCTCCTCCTAACAACAACCAATACAACGTAGGAGGTGTAGATGGATAATTATAGCCTTCATGACAAGCGTAAGCGGTAATCCCTATCAGGTATAATAAAGACGCCATCGATGAACGAAGAATATAGACGATCGGCAGTACTAATAAGGACCATACCAACAGGAAGCTGCTCAGATCACCCATGATATGGTAAATCTGACTTACCAAGGAAATACTTGCCCCTATCGCAAAGGTTAGAAAAACAGCACTTCCTTCTCTCCAGGCAGATTGTCCTGATTTTCTAAGAAGCGTATACAAAGCAATTCCCTGAGCAATCAACAACGGTAAAAAAGCGAATAATAACTTGACGGGACGCTGCAGCTTATCCCAGTTATGAGCTATAATCAAGATCACTCCCAACCCTACCAGTAATGCTCCCAAGACTCCAAATGCCAAGATCAAACGGTGTGGTGACCGTCCACCTTTCCGCTCCATATAGTAAGCACGAATACGGTTAGCCATCTCATCTGTGATGACTTCAGCATCCAATAGTTCATCCAAATCTTTCTTTAAACTCATCCTTGAAGTTATTATTGTTGATCATGTTTAATTGAGCTTCGCTCGTTCATGATGTTTAGATCTAAAAGGTATTCAAACCCACACTATCCTTTCCCCTACTTTCAATCTTACAATACACATACGCAGCAAGAGTGTATTTTTACGAAAAAAAATTCTATGCAGTTACGAAAATTACAAATTTTCAAGAAAAAATCACAAAATTGAAAAGGAAATCACGATTGTTTTATATTCATCAAATTAGTTATACTTGTTCCTTTCTTATTTTTAAATCATCTATAAAACCAATTCATGGTTCCTCTCCATAAAGAGGGAGCTATACTAAATATCATTTATGAGACATTTTTTACGAAAGCACTCCCCACTATTCATTCTTAGTATTCTGTTTCTTTTTTCTTGTTCTTCTACCACTGAAAAACAGCAGATCAAACAGCATACTTCCCTGCCCATTGATCGATTGACACTACCGGAAGGTTTTCAGGTTTCTGTTTTTGCAGAAGGTATTAAAAACGCCCGTTCCATGGCATTAGGGGATAAAGGGACGGTCTTTGTCGGTAACCGTAAAGAGGATAAAGTATGGGCCTTGGTGGATAAGGACGAAGATGGTATTGCAGAGCGTGTATACCTACTTGCCAAAGACCTTAAAATGCCTAATGGTGTCGCTTTCAAAGATGGTGACCTATATGTGGCTGAGGTTAGTCGTATCCTGAAGTTCAGCAATATAGAGGAAAACCTGAATAACCCTCCTGCGCCAGAAGTCATCTACGACCAATACCCTACAGAAACACATCATGGATGGAAATACATCGCCTTTGGTCCTGACGGTAAGCTATACGTTCCAGTAGGTGCTCCTTGTAACATTTGCCTTTCAGAAGATCCTCAATATGCTTCCATTACCCGCATGGACCCGGACGGCTCCAATATGGAGGTTTACGTACATGGTGTTAGAAATACCGTAGGATTTGCCTGGCATCCTGAAACAGGCAATTTATGGTTTACTGATAACGGGCGTGATATGATGGGCGATGATATTCCTGACTGTGAAGTCAACGTAGCCACGGAAGCAGGACAGCACTTTGGATACCCTTTCTGGCATGCCGGAGATGTCAAAGACCCTGAGTTTGGAAAAGATACCAACGCTGAGGACTATATCGCTCCTATTCAAAAAATGGGCGCACATGTAGCTCCACTAGGGATGTCCTTCTATAGTGGAAAGATGTTTCCTGAGGCTTATAAGAAGAAGGTATTTGTCGCAGAGCACGGTTCATGGAACCGCAGCAAGAAATCTGGATATAAGGTATCCATGATCACCTATGAGGGAGATAAAGCCATCAAAAAAGAACCTTTTATAGAGGGATGGCTAAATGATAAAACGCAGAAGATATGGGGGCGTCCCGTGGATGTATTGGAACTAAAGGATGGCTCTATCCTTATTTCTGATGATTATGCGGGAGTAATCTACCGAGTAACCCATTAAACCCATGGCGGTGCCATGGGCTATGGGTACCGCCGTGGACTATTGGCTCCAACGTAGATATTATATATAATGGCGTTGCCATGAATAGCCCATGGCAACGCCATGGGTTTATAAAAAGGAGGGTTTACCAGAGGTAATCACCATTTTTTTTCGGGTAACCGGATGCAAAAACTCCAACTGCTCCGCATGCAGGTGCAGTCGTTGCTCACGGGTGCCATATAGGTCATCCCCAACAATAGGAGCATTCAATCCCTTGGGATGTGCGGCATGTACCCTCAACTGATGTGTCCTTCCGGTTACTGGGAAGAAGTGAACCAATGTTCTATCAGCAGAGCGATCGATGACTTTCCAATGAGTCGTCGCAGGTTTCCCGTGTTCATAGCATACAAGCTGTTGAGGACGGTTATCCAAATCTACTCTCAGGGGCAACTCTATCGTGCCACGCTCACCCTCTACCCTGCCTTCTAGTTGAGCAATATAGCGCTTCTTTACTTGTCGCTTTTCAAACTGATCCTGCAAAACTTCATGAGCCATCTTGGTTTTAGCAATCAGCATCAGCCCTGATGTAGACATATCCAAACGATGTACCACTAAAGGCCCTGTCGCCTTAGGGTACTTGGCGAGCATACGTTCATACACGGAATCTGTAATCGTCTTTCCAGGAACAGAAAGAAACTCCTCCGGCTTATTCACGATCACGATCACCTCATCCTCATACACTATTTCCAGTTCTTTTCCCTCTGCAGGGTTCTTGAGCATGGGATTTTCATCTACCGGCATTCCTTGCAACATATGTCCCAAGATAGGCTCACATTTTCCTCTGCAGGCTGGATAAAAGTGTCCATGCTTACGGATCTCAGAGGCCGGAGATTTCCCCCACCAGAATTCCGCCATAGCGATAGGTTTCAACCCATTCATAAATGCATATTGTAAAAGCTTTGGAGCCGCACATTCCCCTGCCCCTGATGGAGGTTGTCCTAAAGGAGTATGCTTAAAAATATCCCACAAGCTTTTCTCTTCCTGTGCCTGATTTAAGAAGGTATATTGATTGAACAACTGCTTTTGCAGGTCAGCACTTTTCTGCTTTCTAAGGTCCTTTAACGCTTTAATTTGCTTTTGATGAATAGCAATTTGTTCTTTCAGGTCTTCCAAACGAATCTTCCACTCTTTCGCCATTCTTTTGTAGTGACGTTGATGGTCCTGGCTTTCCTTACTAAATTGCTTTTGCAATTCCTCAAAAGCTTCTGCTGTCAGTTCTTCTTTTGCTTCCTTTCTTTTTTGGTCCCTTTCTTTTTTCTGGGCTTTAATAAAAACCCTTTGATTGGCTAGCTCCTCCTCACTTCTTGTCGTTTCTACTGTTAAGGTTTGCTGCAACTCTTTATAGCGATCATCTTGCTGTAATTGCTCTACTTCTCGATTAATGGCATTTAACTCTTCTTCTCCTCTTCGATAAAAGCCTTCCTCTTTTAACATATCAAAGACTGGAGGGACAAATTGACTATGGTGATTACTATTTGCAAGCTTGCCAGAAAATGCTGACAGATACCCCAACTCTCCTGTAGGTTTCTGTACAATCAAAACCCCAAACATCTTTCCGATGGCCGTCTCCTCATCTTGTCCATGCAGCCCAAAATTATGAACCCATTCGGTTTGCTCAACCAAATGGGTTTGTAGTTCCTTCGCTGCTTGAATACATAAAGGGTGAGGTTCGTAATTAAAAGGAAAGGTGAAACGCTCTGGTAACGTTACTGTATCTTTCAGGTCCGTTCCAAACGGAATAAAACAATCTCTCTTCATCTTCTTTTCTCCTTGTTGAATCGTTGATTCGTTGAATTGAGCTTCGCTCGTTGATTCGAGTTGATATGTTGATTGATACAAGTATTACAAATTATCGAAAAACAGTTCAACTCGAATCAACGAGCGAAGCTCAATTCAACTCACCGAAGGTGAAATTCAACGATTCAACATTAATTATTTTAATAGCCGCTACGAGCGATATCTCTTTTGGCATCCTTTGTCTTAATATCCTGACGTTTATCGTACAATTTTTTACCTTTTGCCAAAGCAATTCCTACCTTGATCAATCCTCTCTCGTTAACCATGACATGGGTAACTACAATCGTCAGCCCTTGTTCTTTAAGGCTTTCTTGTAGTTTGTTCAACTCTTTTCGCTTCAATAACAGCTTACGATCACGTTTCGCTTCATGGTTGGCATGACCTCCCATTTCATAAGGAGAAATGTGCATTCCCCTTACGTAAAGTTCTTTCCCTATAAAAAGACAATAAGAGTCCTGTAAGGTTACATTCTGTAAACGAACAGATTTCACTTCACTGCCTTTCAAAGCAATTCCCGCATGAAACTTCTCCAGAAACTGATAGTCAAAGGAAGCCCTACGGTTTTTAATAAAAATATCTTTCTTTATTTCTAATTTCTTACCCATTATCTCTATTTACAAAAAGTAATTCAATTTCTCGTGTTATGGGCATATAACCCACCTTCCCTTAAAATAGGGATAGTCTCAAATTTATCATGCTCAAAGCAAAAAGCAAGATCTTTTTCCGCATTTAATCCACTCAAACGCTTAACGTGAGAGGCTTGTTGCATAAAACCCAAGATATTTCCCTCTACAGAACGATAAAGTGTACTAGCTGCCAAAGCCGCATCATCCATCTCCCAATCACTTCCCAAAGCATCTACCAAAGCTCCTGCAAAAAGAGTATCTTCCATACTGTACAGGTTTTTCCAACCCGCACAAACCACCACCACATCTTCTGTTTTACTGATAAGGTATTCCTTAATCGCTGATAAATTAAGAAAAGCTCCGATGATCACCTCTTCTGCTTCTGCAGCATCATTGATCGCACGTGTTCCATTTGTAGTGGTCATAACGATGGCTTTCCCCACTTGGTTCATATGCTCAAAAGGTGAGTTCCCCAGATCGAACCCTTGCAGTTTCGCACCTCCTCTTTCTCCCGCAATCAAAGGTCCTCTCCCTTGATAGGCTAACGCTTCCTCTACCTTACTGACTGGAATAACCTTCTCCACACCAGTTGCCAAGGAAGTCACCATACAGGAAGTGGCTCTTAATATATCAACCACGACTGCTATTTTCCCTTTCAGGTCAAACAAAGGCAACATTTGTGGGGAATGACAGACTGCAATACTTCTCTTCATATTGTAAATTGGTTATCGCTTATCGTTTAATAGACTTTATCACAGTTTACTTTGTATGAGTGAATTGTAGAGTTTAAAACTTTACACTAAAAGCTTAACCGATGTGGTAAACCGCTTGGTCCAAGAGCAATTCCTTACTCGTACCTCGTCCGGAATTTGAACTCTTGAACCAGTTTAGTGGTAGCCCTCTGGGCTGTTGAGAAAGAGCAGTACTACAAAATCTCAACAGTCCATAGGGCTACTCAACGGCACGCAGTGCCACTCAACAAGCGGCGTAACCGACGCCATGTAATGGACTCAACTGTCAGTTATTTATTCAACCTTAATGTAAGGCGTCTCTACGAATTATTTTACGGTTTAATTTTTTAATTGGAAGGCAATAAAATACGTCGTCTTTCACTGGCAATCGCCAAGGCCTCCATATTCATCTCAGGCAATGCATCAATAGACATCAAGTACTCTACCAAGGTCTCTGTCGAAATATTTCCAGTTAGGGAATCTTTTGCCATAGGACATCCACCCAATCCCCCCATAGCGGAATCAAAACGACGACAGCCTGCTTCATAAGCTGCCTTCACTAACGCATAGGCATCCTGAGGTGTAGCATGTAGATGAGCACCTATTTCCATTTCAGGGAATGCTGGCAATACCATTTCAAAAACCTCTTTGACCATAGACGGCGTTGCCGTTCCTACAGTATCTGCCAAAGCAACACGCTGTACCCCTATCTCCTGTAGTTTTTCTGTAAACTCTGTTAATAACTCAGGAGAGTAAGCATCCCCATATGGATTGCCAAACCCCATGGAAAGATAGACGACTAATTTGCGGTAACTCTGCTCGCATAAATCATTGATACGATCGACCACTTTTATGGCCTCCTCAATAGACTTGTTGGTATTGCGCTGCTGAAAGGTTTCAGACAACGACAGTGGAAAACCCAAAGTAGCGACTTCGTCAAAATCGAGCGCATCCAATGCTCCCCTCACGTTTGCTACAATGACCAATAACTTAGAATTTGCCTGATGAAGATCCAATCCCCTCAACACCTCTGCAGTGTCCCTCATCTGTGGAATTGCCTTAGGAGACACAAAGCTTCCTACGTCGATGGTATCAAACCCGATTTTAATCAACTGATTGATATAACTGATTTTTGTTTCTGTGGGAATAAATTCGGCAATTCCCTGCATGGCGTCTCTAGGGCACTCAATTATCTTCATGTAATGGTCTTTGATTGCGTTAATCGTCAAAAAATGGATGTAACGATAAATTTAATAAGATCCTGCACCATGACCAAAAAAAATGCCACAGGGGGCATTAAGGTTGAATATTTATAGAATTATGTTGAATCGTTGAATTGAGCTTCGCTCGTTGATTCGAGTTGATTTGTTGTATGATATGAGCATTAGCATACATTTCAATCAACATTTCAACTCGAATCAACTCACCGAAGGTGAAATTCAACGAGCGAAGCTCAATTCAACGATTCAACAAGGCTTGTCTCTTTTATTCAACCTTAATATCCCTGTGACTTTTATTGAGAGTTAGTATTTACTAAAGTACTCCGTAAGCCAACATCGCATCCGCTACTTTTACGAAACCTCCAATATTAGCTCCCTT
The DNA here is from genome assembly GCF_039543525.1 of Algivirga pacifica. Classification (NCBI taxonomy): domain Bacteria; kingdom Pseudomonadati; phylum Bacteroidota; class Cytophagia; order Cytophagales; family Flammeovirgaceae; genus Algivirga; species Algivirga pacifica. The sequence goes on along the minus strand of NZ_BAABJX010000051.1, from coordinate 27,255 downwards.
TACGTAGTCTACCCAATCGTCCTCATCACCGTACTCCACACATTTATCATGAATCTTTTTCATAATCTGCTGCAGTCTTTCATCCACCTCTTCAAAAGTCCATTGCAAACGCATAGAGTTCTGTGTCATCTCCAAACCTGAGATAGCTACACCACCCGCATTGGCTGCTTTACCAGGACCAAATAATATTTTTGCTTTCTCAAATACCTTTAATGCCTCGTTTGTGGAAGGCATATTTGCTCCTTCACACACCAAGATACAGCCATTTTTGATCAGAGTTTTAGCCGCTTCACCGTCTAGCTCATTTTGAGTTGCTGAAGGGAATGCTAATTGTGCTTTTACTCCCCAAGGGTGCTCATTAGGGAAGAACTTCGCATCTGGATAGTCCTCTACATAACTAGACAGATCCCCTCTTTTCACCGTTTTCAGATGAATGATATATTGTAGCTTCTCGGCATCAATACCGTCTTGATCATAAATATACCCACTACGGTCGGACATCGTGACTACCTTGGCGCCCAGATGAATCAGTTTCTCAACCGTATATTGCGCCACATTACCTGCTCCTGATACGATTGCCGTTTTACCGTCTAACGTATGTCCTTTTCTAGCCAACATTTCTCTGGCAAAGTACACACTACCATATCCTGTTGCTTCTTTACGAACATTGGAACCACCAAAGGCTAATCCTTTACCCGTCAATACCCCTGTAAACTTATTGGTAATACGGCGGTACTGCCCGAACATATAACTAATTTCTCTTGCTCCTACTCCAATATCACCTGCAGGAACGTCCGTATCTTTACCGATATGGTGATACAACTCTGTCATATAAGCCTGACAAAAACGCATTACTTCATTATCGGACTTCCCTTTAGGATTGAAATCAGAGCCCCCTTTGGCACCACCCATAGGAAGAGTCGTCAAACTATTTTTGAATACCTGCTCAAAACCCAAGAACTTTAGCGTACCCAAGGTCACAGACTTATCAAATCGCAAACCTCCTTTATATGGTCCGATCGCACCATTAAACTGCACGCGGAATCCACGGTTTACCCGTACATTTCCTTTATCATCCTGCCAAGTTACCCTGAAACTAACTACCCTATCTGGCTCAGTCATTCTCTCCAGAATACTTGCATTCAAATACTTAGGGTTATCGTTAATAAATGGAATCAGTTTTTCAGCTACTTCTTCTACTGCCTGATGGAATTCTGGTTGTCCAGGATTACGGCGCTTCAAGCCGTGCATGAAGCCTTTTAGATCTAATTTTGTCATAGGGTATATTTATTCCGTGGTATGATATATATGTTTACTATACTGATACTATTGATTGCTCATGGCTATCTTGCTGAAAACAACAAGTTCACGTTACAGGAACAAGCAATAGTACTATTTGGTTACTTATTTCTTAATGGTAAGGCAAGGTAGTTGTTCCAATTGTGTAAAATCAATGACGGAGATTATCAATTATCAATAAGTAAGCTACTTGGGCAACTCAACTAAACAACATGAACGAGCGAAGCTCAATTAAACATCATCAACAGAACGATTCAACACTCTGGAAGAAAGAAGGGTAATATCATCTACATACTCCTGGTGTTCCTTAAAGGCATCCAATTGTTTCATTAGTTTACGGTGCAATGCTTTCTGGTCTAATTGCCAGTTTTCTTGCAAAAACTCCAGCAAGCGTTTATCCCCAAACTCTTCATCCTGATCATTCGCTGTTTCAGTAATGCCATCGGTATAGCAGAACAAGAAGAACTCTTTAACTCCTTGCAGTTCTCCCACTTCCAATAGTGGTAATTCTTTAAAGGTTCCTAAAATGGTTGTTCCTGTGAGTAAATGAGAAGGCTTCCCATCCATAAACAAGATAGGCGGATTATGTCCGGCATTCACGTAAGTGATCTTATGAGAAGAGCGATGGTAGATCATTAAAAATGCCGTGATAAAGTTCTCTCCTTGTGCATTTTCCATAATCAGGCGATTCAGTTCCTTGACCATATCCTTAAGGTTACTCTCCTTCTTCACCAAGGTTCGTACTCCCCCCTGGAAATTGGACATCAGAATCGCTGCAGGAAGTCCCTTTCCTGACACATCTGCAATACAAAATAACAATCGATCCTCGTCAATAGGAATAAAGTCATAGTAGTCTCCTCCGATAGAATGGTGAGGGAAATAACTTGCTTCCACAAAGAGGTCTTCCTCATTAGGCAAAGACTTTGGAAATAGTAAAGCCTGTACATTTCCAGCAATCTCCAATTGTCGCTTATACTCCCTCTGACGGGCTTCTTTTCGAGCAAATCGCTTATTCTCTACTGCAACGATAATGATGTTGGCCAAGGCCTCGATAAAAGCCACTGACAGTTTTTTATCTTCCTCATTATTATCCAATCGTTCCAATACTACATAGGCCAAAGGTACATCTTTGTGCTTGATTGGAATCAATAGATCCAAGGAAGTGAAACGAGGATCTTTCTCATAATGAAAAGACCCTACCGTATCGATATTCGTTAATTCTAACGGAAAATACCATTCCTTATCGCCTACTACGATTTGATGGGATACCATCTGTTTCCAGCGCCCCTCATCATCCGACACAAAGAGGGCAAACTTCCCCACCAAGGGGTTGGATGCTACGGTAAATTTAAATATTCTATAAAGATCCGACTCGGAAGCATTGGTATTGATTGCCTCAATCGTCTCAAACAAAGCACTGAGCTCCAGCTCTTTGATTTTTAGTTTACTTTCTATGGATAAGGCCATATTCATCATTCCTATTTCACGCTAGCTTTTGGGTCAAATACATCTCTCAATCCGCTTCCTATTAGGTTAAGCGCCAACACCGTTATACTCAAACTGATACAAGGGTATAATATCAAGTGCCAATATCCTCCCGGTGTCAGTTCATTAATTCCATCATAAATCATCTTACCCCAAGAGGGCATCTCCGCAGGGCCACCAATACCTAAGAAGCTGAACCCTGCTTCTATAAGAATCGCCGCTCCAAAGTTAGAAGCGGAGATCACTACCAGTGAGCCTGTCAGGTTAGGTAGTATATGCCTAAAAATAATTCTGGCATCAGAATACCCTAAGGCTCTGGCTGCCTCTATAAATAATTTTTCTTTGATGGATTTCATTTCTCCACGTACCACCCTTGCCACCTCTACCCACATGGTCAGTCCTACTGCCATAAAGGTAATCCACACCTTATCACTATCCAGCATCAGGCGAATGGCAATCACCAACATCAGTGAAGGCAAAGACCAGACCACGGTCATTAACCACTCCAATATGGCATCCAGTTTCCCTCCGAAGTATCCTGCCAAGGCACCTACTGTCGTCCCTATTACTAAAGAAATAATCAAAGACATAACACCAATCATCAGAGAGATTCGGGCACCGTACATCAATCGGCTCAGTACATCCCTACCCAAACGATCACTTCCCAAATAGAAAACCCTTTCCTCTACATTATTTTCCCAAAACTCCTTCTCCAAACGTTCATATGTCACGGTACGCACGACCTCATTGACATCTAAATAAGCATATCCATCCTCAATAGGTGTATAGTTATTGGGCACATAGCGTCCTAGTTTTTCTGACTTGGGCACGTAAATGGATTTCACACATTGGATCAACGGTAATGATAGTTCCAGTCGGGTCATCGAGCGGCGGCTGACTTTCTCTTTACCTGGATAAATAACAAAATACACCGAATCCCCTACAATACGGGGAGGCTCTGCTAAGGGCTTGATTTCATAAGGATTCTCTTGTCCATACAACATCTTGCCTATAAACCCACGTTGCTCTACCTCAATATCTTTTTTAATTTTCAATACCTGTACTCGAAAGCCCGAAGGTTTGTTCTTTACCTCCGGCATCATATCATTGGCATAGGGCGTACTATCAGGCATAATCAAATATCCCAACAAAGCCACTACGGTCATCAGCAATAATACACTTCCTCCCAGCAACAGAAAACGGCTCCGGAAAACATTTTTCCAAATAGCTTTTGATGACCCTATGATTCTATATTCCTCGTACATATATGCTTTAGTGATAACAGTCGTTCTACAGTCAAAAAAATATATTAATCGGTACTCGTTTATAGCGTATTATGTGCCATCAAACCTTTCTTGGTGGCCAAATAGTAATACTGTTGGAAATGCGCATTCATATCTACCTCACTCTCCTCCAATTCATCATCAATGGAAGCCATGCATTTCACCCATTTCTTTTCCAGCAACTGTTGCAGACACTCTTTCAAAGCGCTTTGCTCAATACCTGTTGCCTCTTGTAACTGTGAAAAGGAAACTACAAAATACAGCTCATCCAATACCTCAAACTCTAAATCATTCATATGCTAAAAATATAAATTATATAAGAACAAATATATTAGAAATGGAAAAAACACTACGCACCTGCTATACAGTATATTTTCTTTGCTTCCACTGATAACTAGCAAAAGTACCCATAAGTCCCACAAGCACAACATAATAAGAATACCACAACACTACGAAAGGAGTATAGTAGTAAACTTTAGATTTCGTCATACTTTTGAGCACGTCCCTAAGAAAGAAAAATTCCGTTCCTCCCCTTAGTAACCACGCCAAAAACAAAGCGTTTGAAGACAATAATCCTCCCATCCATAATAAAGGAGATGCCGCATAAGTCAAATGCAAAAAAAACATATATACTGCCAGTAGTTTAGCCGACACTCCATTCTGCAAACGCCATTTCCCTGCCCAACGTATCCGCTGCTGTAATAAAGCTTTCCAGCCCGAAGGTGCTAACGTTCGAACAACATGAGCCGGGGCTTTTATAAAGGTAATACTTGTTGGCCACTGCTGTACAAACTTTTTAAGCAAGAACTCATCGTCCCCAGAGGCGATATGTTCATTTCCCTGATAGCCATTCACCTCCCAAAAAGCCTTGCGTTCAAAGGCAAGGTTGGCCCCACTACACATCAAAGGGTGCTTCCACCCTATACAAGCCGCTCCTGTTCCGATCGCACTGCTAAACTCCACAGCCATCATCTTTTCAAACAAGCTATTAAAAGGACTAAACAACACGCTGCCACAAACCATCTTATTAGTACTTCCCTGAAGGTGATGCGCCAATACCTTTAACCAATCAAGAGAAACCCTGCAATCGCCATCCGTGGTGACAATCCATTGCCCTTGTCCCTGATGGATACCTTCCGTTAACGCCGCTTTTTTTCCCTTTTTACTCTCTGGAAGCTGTAAGTAATGGAAGTAATCGTAAGACTGCACGATACCCTTTACGATAGAAGCTGTTTGGTCTTCAGAATGATCATCCACCACGATTACTTCAAAATTTTGATACGATTGTTGTGATAAATCTTCCAATAAGAGGCCTATCGAAACTTCCTCGTTTCGGACAGGAATGACAACGGTGAACTTCAAAGAATCACTCCCTACTAACTGCTCCCCTACGGCGGCTTCAGGAATTTTGCGCCATCCCCAGTAAAGTCCTATTAATAATAGGCTATACGAAATTGAAAAAATAATCAGTGCTCCCTCCAAGGTTTTATATAATTGGTCATTAGCTATGTGTAAATATACTGATTTGTATTTTCAGCATAGAATAAAACAAACTTATACAAAAATAGTACAAAAACGATTAGAGGATATCATTTTCACCTCTCCTGATGTGTCAAGTACTTCCCAATAATAATAGCCGTAAGTACCGCCAAATATAACTGCCCTATTAAACCAACAAAGATCGTTGCTTTCTGTGCCATATCTGTTTCGGGAACAATCTCCCCGTAACCAATGGTCAATAAAGTAATAAAACTAAAATACATCACCCTTTCGGTGCGCTCATAATCTGTCAGACTCCCCATACCTGAAAAAGAATCGGCATTGACCAACTCAATACTTAGGAAAATAAAGAACCCTACTAGTCCAAGATTAATAAAGCCAGCAATCAGTCCAAGGATTGTTTTGGTAGTAACCTGCTCAGATCGCCACACCTGCCTAATCAGCACCCATGTTACGATAATATAGAATGCAAACATGGTAATAAACTTCAAGTACTGTATCGGACTTTGAGACGGATAGAAAGAAGTAAGAATAAATATCGTGGTGATCAAAATACTAGTGACTAATGCTTTAAAAAGACCTCTATTGGTCTCAGCAAAAAGGATTAAACTTCCGCTACCCACATTCAAACAAAAAAGCAATAAAGAAATCCACTTGCCATAATTCCCTGACGGCACCAATAGGGTTCCAAACAAAATGCTCAATTGTCCCACCAGAAACAATTCGTATTTATAAGATAATATTCGCTGCTTTATCGTCATTGGGTTAGGGGTGTTTTATCAAACTTATGACTTTACCAAGATGGCAGAAACTAAACATATTGTTTTTTTTGGTTAAACATTGTTCCAACTGGAATATCTTGCGTGGTCGCCCCCTAACAGCCTTGTATTTATAGAAGAAAACCATAGTACTTTACCGCCATCCTTCGTAACTTATGGAAAATTGCTACCCTTCCACTGTAGATTACATTAACCATCAGGGACAAGCGACATCATCAGTCGCCCAAGCCCATTTACGGATTTAATCGCAGGGAAGTACTTCTGGTGCATGCTCACATAAAGAGTGGTGTCCCTGAGATTTCCTCAAACACATTAACGGGCTAAGGACGCCATGTAATGGTCAACTAGAGGTATACTATCTGCAGTAATCTTTATAAAATACCACAGTGATGTAATCAGAGTTAGAAGAAAGCAATTGAACTCCCTTGACAGAAAAGCATTATTTTTCTGCTCGGGTCTTTATGTGTCTGACTTTTTGAAGGTAGTTTAATTCGTTCTTTTTTTGATGATTTTTGGGAGTTCATAAAGAGTCCCTATGGCGGTAACATAACATCTCTTGCTGGCAGTGTGCCTTCGGATGCGTTTAAGTATACTTATAATGGGAAGGAGGAGCAATCTGAGTTGGGTTGGCTTGATTACGGCGCCAGGATGTATGACCCGAGTGTGGGGAGATGGTTTGGGGTGGATCCGCTGGCGGAGCAAGGTAGAAGATGGTCGCCTTATACTTATGCTTTTAACAACCCTATAAGATTTATTGACCCAGATGGAATGTGGGCTACGGACCCTAATAAGCAGGTTACTAAGGATAATTTTAGACCATCTAGTTCTATGGCGAACACAATGGTAAATAAAATGACTAAGGCTTCTTCAAAGGTAAAAAATGTCATTAGCACTGTTGAACAAAAAGTAACGAGTGTGTTTCAGGCTGTGGGTAACAAATTATCTCAAATAGATTTAAGCTTTGAAATTAGTGGTGGAGGATTTGAAATTTTTGGGTCAAATACCGATGTAGAAGGAGGGCCATCTAGTGATATTAAAGGAAATGGAAACCCTACTAGAATCTCAGAAAGCTACGTTAATGATATAGCAGGACCTTTGCTTGGAGCGGCTTCACACTATGGTCCTATAAAAGATGGAAGTATGCCTCAAAATGAAAGTACTACATTTCAAAGAAAAAGCTTAACAGAATCCTTACCCAAGGATGGATCAGGTATGGGTGGCGCAGCTAACCTATTGCTATCCGATACTCCAAATCCAGTGGTAGCAACAGATACTCTCTCCGAACCTAGAGGAGGTTATGCATATGGGAATGGTAAATATGGAACGGAAGTTCAAAGAACTTTTGCGAATGGTTATACAGATACAATTAATGTTGAAATTGATTCAAACTCCCTTTACTATAATGGCTTTTAATACGAAAAAATACGTTAAATTATTTTTTATACTATGGACTTTGGCAGCTTGCCAAAAGGAAGTTGAAGTGCAAAGTCTAGAATACGAAAAAAAAATGTTTAACAACTTTAAAGTCCTGCATTCAAAGACATATCGGCAGCAAGGTGACAAATACTTAAAAGTACAGACAAAATTAGAAAGATATGATTCCGAGAAAAAAGAATATCAGTTTAGGGTTTATAATGCTTGGGATGGTTACTCCAACCCAAAAGAATATGTTATTAAATATGATAGTAACATCATCAATAATAAAGAATACTTATTAGAAGGTGATTCATTAATTTATATGCAGACAAGGTCTCTATTAGACTTTGATAAATCTAATGGAAAGCAATTATCTTATAAGATAGACTTAGCATCTGGACATGTAAACATTTATAACTTTGAGTATATTGATAATGGTTTGCTAATTCAAGTAACGAATGCTAATGGAAAGATACTCTCAGAAGAAAAACTAATTTACGATTCTTTGGGTAGGATAATTTCTGCATATAAAAAAAATACTCTAAATGGAAATGTAGAAATCTATCAATCTAACCATGAATATGATGATGAAAATAAAGATGGCTTTTGGGATATTAGACACAGCAAGATAAAGGCCATTGTAAATGGCGAAAGATTTGAGCATATAGAAAAAACAGAGAGAACTTATACATTATTAGACTCGACTAAACGCAGTGCCGTTATTGACTAATTTCTGTAACTCACTCGAAGACAGTTCCTGTTCGCACACAGTGTATATGAATGGGGATAGGAAGGCTAGCTATATTTGCTGGCCTTCCATTTTTCATACAAGTATGTTGGTGTAAGGAATACTGTTCTACAAATCCTTTTCAATCTAATACCAAATCCCATTCATGGGATAATTAATCTTAGCGGTGGGTTTTTAACCCATCGTCTGCGTGAGAATCGTTGTTGCGAAAGGAACGAACACTACTCATACGTAGACCGTGGGTTAAAGACTTACCGTCCCTACCCACGGTTAATATATGTCACCCCTAAAGGGGTCGTATGCTACCTAAACCCTGAAAGGGTGACATCACATAGGGGCGGGTTTCAACCCGTCACTATACGGAATATGACGGATAAATATTCAACCTTAATCAATCCGTCACTTTACGAAACACGGCTATTTTTTATTCGATCTATCAATCCATCACCAACCTCATTTTTCCACTCATACCATCCGAGCGTGGACGCTCGCCGAAAGCGCTTTTAGGTCGTAGCGTGGACGCTACGACCAGTGCAGTGGTAAAAATATTACACCTCCACCAACCCTCTTACCTATTCCTTTTTACCTATTACCTCTAAAAGATGGTTATGGTCTCCTCCTACCTCTCGAAAAAATAAAAAAATAGTCCCCCTCCCCCCAAACTTTTTTAGCTTTGTAGAATTATTATAGAAGTACTAACGATTCTAAGATTAATTATCATCATAAAAACGTAAGCAACATGTTAGAAATTGGACAGAAGGCACCAGAGTTTACCGCCAAAGACCAGAATGGTAATGACATCTCTTTAAGTGATTATAAAGGGAAAAAAGTGGTTTTGTATTTTTATCCAAAAGATAGCACACCGGGATGTACTGCTCAAGCTTGTAACCTGAAAGACAACTATGAACTGTTACAAAGCAAAGGATATGAAGTCCTTGGTGTTAGTACGGATACAGAAAAAAGGCATCAGAACTTCATCAATAAATACGAGCTTCCATTTACCTTGATTGCTGATGTTGATCAAGCAGTACATGACCTATATGGCACTTGGCAGTTGAAAAAGAACTATGGCAGGGAGTACATGGGAACGGTTAGAACGACTTTCATCATTGATGAGGAAGGGAATATAGAAGACATTATTCAAAAAGTGAAAACCAAAGAGCATACGGCTCAAATTATAAAATAGTCTGGAGTCTGGAGTCTGGAGTCTGGAGTCTGGAGTCTGGAGTCTGGAGTCTGGAGTCTGGAGTCTGGAGTCTGGAGTCTGGAGTCTGGAGTCTGGAGTCTGGAGTCTGGAATGAAATTTAAGATTACTAACTGATATATTACTAAACTACTTATGAAAAAGTTATTGTCACTAGCAATTGGCGTACTAACGCCCCTACTTATTTTTGCTCAAAACCAACCATTACCCGTTAAAGTAGGTGATAAGGCACCGGCTTTTACCGAAAAAGATGAAAATGGTCAAGCAATTTCTTTGAGTGACTTTGAAGGTAAAAAGGTGGTGCTTTATTTCTATCCTAAAGATGATACTCCGGGGTGTACGGCACAAGCTTGTAACTTAAGAGACAACTATAAGACGCTGCAGGAAAAAGGATATGTTATCTTAGGTATTAGCGCGGACTCTGAAGCAGATCACCAGAAATTTAAAGAGAAATATAACTTGCCATTTCCATTGCTAGCCGATACAGATCGTTCTATGCATGAGAAGTATGGTACTTGGCAAACACGTATGTATAAAGGCAAGTCATACGAAGGCACGGCCCGTATTACCTTTATCATTAATGAGAAAGGGGTAATTGAAGATATTATTGAGAAAGTAGATACGAAGGAGCATACGTTCCAGATTCTCAATTAAATCGCAAAATGTTGAGGCGGCGCAAGCCGCCTCAATAAAAAGCTATCGTCTTTCCAGCAACACTACGTTCTCCACGTGCTGTGTGTGAGGGAACATATCTACTGGACGAATCTTCGTCACTTTATAATCCTCATCCATCAAAGCAATATCTCTTGCCTGAGTTGCAGGGTTACAGCTTACATAGACTACTCGCTTAGGAGCAACCTTCAAGATCTGCTTCACTACATCCGGATGCATACCCGCTCTTGGAGGGTCAGTAATAATCACATCGGCCTCTCCATGTTCTTTTACAAAGGTTGGCGTCAGGATATCTTTCATGTCACCCGCATAGAACTTACAGTTCTCAATTCCATTGTAAGAAGCATTTTCCTTGGCATCCTCAATGGCAGACTCTACATATTCAATACCAATCACCTCTTTTGCTTCCTTGGACACAAACTGTGCAATGGTACCTGTACCTGTATATAAGTCATATACCTTCTCTTCTCCAGTCAACTGAGCAAACTCCCTGGTTACCTTGTATAACTCATAAGCCTGCTTGGAGTTAGTCTGATAGAACGATTTTGGTCCAACACGGAACTTCAAGCCTTCCATTTCTTCTGTGATAAATGGCTCTCCGTGGTAGTTCACAACCTCTAGGTCTCCAAACGTATCATTCTGTTTCGTATTGATCACATAGTTCAGAGAAGTGATCTCTGGGAAGTTTTCCTTCAAAAACTCCATTACTCCATTGATTGGGCCCATATCCTTGTACCCTACTTGAACAATTACCATCAAGTCACCCGTGATGGAAGTACGCATGATCAACCCTCTTAGGAATCCAGTGTGATCTTTATAGCTATAGCTGCTTAGATTATTTTCTCTGGCGTAATCCAGCAGTTGGTTTCTAATCTTGTTTGACGAGCCTTCCATCAAATGACAGTGATCGATATCAATGATACGGTTCCAGTGTCCCGGAAGGTGAAAACCACAGGCTTTTCTATCCAACTCCTTACCCTCGCTCTCTTGTAGTTCCTCCATGGTCAACCAACGGGAATCAGAGAAGGTATAATCCATCTTATTACGGTAGTTGGTAGTCTCCGCAGAACCCAAGATACGCATTGGCTCGGGAAGCTCGACTTTTCCAATACGTGTCAACTGATCCATCACCTGCTGCTGCTTGTAGTCCAACTGCTTTTCATAAGGAAGCATTTGCCACTTACAACCACCACAAAGACCGAAGTGCTCACAGAAAGGCTCTACCCTATCCTCAGAATACTTGTGAAACTTCATTGGATATGCCTCTATGAAAGACTTTTTCTTTTTCACTTCTTTGGCATCCACGATATCTCCAGGAACAGTTCCTGCTACAAAAAGGACCAGAGAGTCCACTTTAGCTACGCTTTTCCCCTCACTACCAATATTGAGAATCTCCACATTCTCAAACACTCTTAGCGGTTTTCTTTTTCTACCCATGTCTATATCTTAATGATGTAATTATATAACAATATCTTTTCACAGGGCGTTGCCCTGTGCTATTGGCGTTGCCCTGTGCTATTTGTGTTGCCCTGTGTTATTGGTACTTCTCTTTATTACCCTTCTACCAACATCACTGGCAATGTATCCTGGCACTCCTCTAATAACGTCTTCAGCGTTTTATCAAATACGGGGTGTACCCAGTCCTTGTCCAGTTCACACAATGGCTCCAGCGTAAAACGTCTTTCCTGAATAAATGGATGAGGAATTTTCAGATGCTCCTGATCAACTTGCTGATTATCATAGAAAAGAATATCGATATCAATTAACCTTGCACCCCACTTTTCCAAACGCTCACGACCCAAAGCTTGCTCCACACCCAAAACGGTTTCCAATAACGCTTGAGGAGACAAAGCCGTTTCCATAAATAGTACCTGATTATAAAAGCTGGGCTGATCTGTTTTTCCCCAGGCAGCTGTTTCGTACACTGAGGAGGCTTTTAAAAGGCTTCCAACTTCTTTTTCGAGGGTTTCCTTGGCACGTTGTAACATTTGTAGGCGATCCCCCATATTGCCGCCTAGCAATAGAAATACTTTAACCATTTTCTTTCTTTAAAAATACAGCTTCTTCGGGAGGCAATCCACCCAAAGAAGCCGCAAATTTAATCCTTTTATCTAAAATGGATAGCCTATTGCAATATTAAATTCAGCTTTGGTAGGATCGAGGAAATTTTGCTTTAACAAAAAACGATCTCCCATAGATAGTGAAGGATCATACATCTTGAATCCTACGTCAAAACGAAGTAATACATAGGTAAAGTCCAAGCGTAAACCAGCACCATATCCTATGGCAAACTCTTTCCAGAAATCACTAAACTCAAAATGCGCTCCTTCTTTCAGGTTATTATCCTCATCGTACTGCTTCTGATAAAACCAGACATTGGAGGCATCCAGGAAAAGTGCTCCATGTATAAATCCAAACATCTTACTCCTCCACTCCAGGTTACCTTCAATAATGACTTCCCCTGGCTGCTCAAAGTTGGTATCTTCATCTGTTTGCTGATACGCTCCCGGACCAATACGTCTTGGTCTCCAAGCCCGGTTACTATTACTACCCCCTGAGAAAAAGTATTTTTCATAAGGTAATGAGGACTCTTCTCCTCCCAATGACCTTGCCACACCGATATATAACCTGGAAGCTAATTGTTGATTTAAGTACCCTAGTCGAATCGCCTTTCTTAGTTCAGCGGAGAATTTCAGAAATCGGTAGTAAGGTAATCCCAAGATTTGCTCATCATCTCCTAGAAATTGTTGATCGATAAAATCCAGTGTATTACCTCCCAGTTCAGCAAATAGTTTAATAAAAGAAGTATTTTCCAACTGCCCCATTCCAAACTGTCCTGTTGCTTTGGTGTAATAAGCGTTCGTACTGGAGACTAAACCACTATCAAAGTTCCTTACTAAAGGCTCTCCTCCAATTTCTCTCAAACGATCCAGAAACGCCTCATCTACTTCAGGTGTACTGGTCACCCCTATATCAAATAAGTTGACGTTGAAATTGGCTTGATGCTGATTTCTCCATTGATAACCAAAAACTCCTTGTAAGTTTAATCGCTTATACTCAGGTCGTTCAACAAAAGTGGCTCCTGTCAAAAACAATGTTTGGGTATTTTTGACAAATAACCTTTCCTTAAGGCTTTCTGACATAGGAAAGACCACCCTTGGAAATAAAAGACTAGTATTTACCCCCAATTCTTGTCCCGTATATAGCTGATCTTCTACGTCCAACGTACTAGCCTGCGCCTCCAAAGAAAAGCGTCCCTGTAACTGCAATACCTCTCCTCCATTAAAAACATTTCGATTCGTCAAGGTGAAAGAAGTGAAAGGACCAGGGAAACGGTCATTCATGTTCAAGCCTGTCTCAAAAGAGTACTGATACTTATCCAGAGAGTTCGTAATCACATGAGCTGTAAGGGTCGTGCTATCTTTTTTAGCCACCTGTACATCGACAAACTTAAATACGTCCATCGCTCCTAATGCAGCTCTGGTGTCCTGTACATCTTTCTGACTATAGACTCCATCAGTCAAATGAATTTTCGGTGTTAAGGCCTTGGGTTTATAAAAACGATCTCCTTGATAAAAAAGCACTCCCTGATGCTTCACGGTATCCATCACCGTGCGTTTACTCATGTCATTTTCAAAAGAAACCCCTTGAAGGGTATAACGTTGATGAGGCACATTGCCTGAGCGGTTGTTCAGAATAACATTGATATCTACCCGATGGTCATCCTTGGCTGTATCCAGTTCAAAATAAATATAGTCAATGGTTAAATCATAATACCCATTATTCTTCATCAAGGTGGCTATACGCCTACGCTCTTCTGAAAAATATTGACGATCCAAGGCTATCCCCGCTTCTAGAACACTCTCATTCCGAGTATCCTCCAGGTACTGTAACAAGGAGGGATCTTGTGCAGTATAAGAAACCGTTGCTACTTTTGATAAAGGGCCCGGGGTCACAGTATAGACTTGTTGCACAAACTTACCTGTTGTATCGACTTCCACTGCCACTTCTCCATTCAGGTACCCTTTGGAATGCAAATAACTTTCCATGGAATTTAAAGAATACCTTGTTTTCGTACTATCATACAAGACAGGCTTCTCTCCCATTAAACGCATACGCCAGTTGCCTTTAGCCAACCGCGTACGTAGCTTACTGCCTTTATCAAATTGCTTCTCCTGCAGCTTCTGAATTTTTGATAAATATCTTAGAGAATCTTTTTCCATGTTCTTGGCTAATTTAAACAGCTTATCATAAAGCTGTTCTTCTGTCATGGATGATTCTTTCTCAAAGAGTCGATCTTTCTTATCAAGGTAGGCATGTTGGTTTTTAGATAATCGGGTTTGGACCTTGGTGATCTTCTCCTCATAATGCCTATTGAGTTCTTCCAATTTCAAGGAATCGATAGCCCTTTTGTTCTTATAGCTTTTTTCCCCCTGATAATAAAGGTATAGATAAGGTTCCCTAGAAATCCCAAACCATTTACGATTAGGCTTTTGTTTCAACGCCGCGTACAGTCCTTCCTCCAAGGCCAAGTTATCGACCTCCACATCGACATCATACAAAAGATACTCTCCTTTCTCCAGGTAACGAGAAGAAAGGCAGGAGGTCAACTGCATGACGACAAAAAAAACTAATATTATATTTCTATTGATCAATCTCATTCTTGATTATTCGACCCTCTTATGTTTCCTACTGAACAATGTCCGTTCATCTAATAAAAAGATGTCATACGATGTAAAGCAAACCGTCAAAAAAGTTATGCTTCCTCTATTTATATTATGACATAGCCTTTCAAATTAAGGAATCTTGCCTATAACACAGACGAAGGGAAACAAATATAATAGTTGAATAGCACAAATCTATCTTAATATAAACCAACTATTAAAAATCTTTTCATAGTAGAAGCTTAAAACATCCTAAATTTAATCTTACCTCATCACAATAAAATTCAATTTCAAACAATAAATTATTAGAAATGTCTTAAATTTGTTTTCCTATGAAGTATGCGATAGTTGATATAGAGACCACTGGAGGCAACGCTAAGACAGGTAAAATTACTGAAGTTGCATTTTTTATACATGACGGGCAAAAGGTCATTGATGAGTACAGTACACTTATCAATCCAGAACAGCCAATTCCTCCCTTTGTTGCATCTCTTACAGGTATATCCAACAAAATGGTTGCCAAAGCACCTCGTTTCTTTGAGGTAGCCAAAGAAATTGTCACAAGAACAGAAGACTGTATCCTAGTGGCACACAACAGTGAGTTTGACTATAGCTTTCTGAAAGAAGAATTTGCCCAACTCGGCTATTCTTATCAAAAAGACACCCTTTGTACCGTAGAAATGGCTAAGCGCCTACTTCCCGGAGAAGAATCCTACAGCCTTGGTAAACTATGTAAATCACTGGGTATTCCCATGAATGCACGCCATCGTGCCAAGGGAGATGCAGAGGCTACCGTACAGCTTTTTGAAATGATGCTTCAAAAAGAATACTTTCAAGCTGTTAAGGAAGATATCTATACCTACGACACCTTTAACCACAAGGTGCACGGACATATCGGTAAAGAGGTGATTGATGCCCTGCCGGAAGTTACAGGAGTATACTACCTCTATAATCAAGAGAATGAGCTTATTTATATAGGAAAAAGTAAGAATATACGTAAGCGTATATTGCAACACCTTTCCAATAAGCAAACCAAAAGAGCCGAAAAGATGGCTCGATTTATCCATCATATCGACTACGTACATACTGGTAGTGAATTGGTTGCACTACTCTTGGAGTCAGATGAGATCAAAAAACATCTTCCTGTATACAATCGAGCACAGCGAAAAAGCAAAGTATTCTTTGGCATCTTTGTCAAAAAAGACAATAATGGCTACCTGAACTTTGACATTGCACCACTGACACAAGATCCCGATCAGGAAACACCTATCACCACTGCTTTTTCTAAAAAAGAAGCTACCCGTATTCTGGAAAGAATGTGTGAAAGGCACCAACTTTGCCTCAAGTTAAGTGGATTAGACAACAGTCCGAACAGTTGCTTTGGCTATCAGATTAAAACCTGTAAGGGCGCTTGTATTCAACAAGAGTCAGCAGATCAATACAATAAAAGAGCGCTAAAAGCAAGTCGCTACTTTAGCTATGGAGCCTCTAACCTGATGCTCATTGATCAAGGGAGAGACCTTAATGAAAAAGCTGTCGTGCAAATTGAAAATGGCGTTTATAAAGGCTTTGGCTTCATCCCTAAAGAACAAGGTACTAAGGATATCAATATCTTGAAGGCGGCTATTAAGCAATACCCCAACAATAAGGATGTGAATACCATTATCCGTGGGTTCTTAAGGAAAAAAGCTTTAGAAAAAACGATCCGTTACTAAATTGTTGAGCGCTTCGCTGTTGAGAAGCACTTTGTGCTGTTGAGTTTCACCTTCGGTGTGTTGAGAAAAGTAAACATTAATGTGAGCGTGGACGCTCACTTTTTTTTGTTCGTTGCGTAGACACAACACGCAACGAACAGTACTGCGAACACTACTCAGCAATACAACATAACTCTCAACAGTGCGAAGCACTACTCAACAGCACGAAGTGCTTCTCAACAGCGAAGCGCTCAACGTCAAAGGGGAGCTTGGAAGCCCATAATAAGGATATCATCTATCTGATCTCCCCTTCCTTTCCAACGAATAAGAAAGTCTTCCAATTTACTGCCTTGCTCATTTAATGGAACATCCTGTATTTTTTCCAATACTTTAATACACCCTGTACGCATTAACTTCTTTCCACGCTTTCCTCCAAACTGATCCGGAAAACCATCCGAAAACATATAAAAGTGGGTATTGTCTTCAAAAGGAATTTCTTCATCATAATAAGCTCCATTTTGTGTTAGCCCTCCTATCCCTACTCTACTGCCTTTATATACTGTTGTTTGATTAGAGGTGATCGCCACCAAGGGAATATGCGCTCCTGAAAATATCAAACGTTGATGGGTATAATCGTAACGGCAAAGCCCCATATCCATTCCATCAGTTACTTTGGTTTGCTCCCAGTGTAGCTTTCTTTTTAACTCCTGATGCATCTCTTTCATGATCTCAGCTGGAGAAGTAATTCCTTTGAGATGAATTATTTCTGTCAATAAACTTTCTGCAATCACACTAAGAAAAGCCGCCGACACGCCATGGCCTGTACAATCAATACAAGCTAAATAAGCATACCCATTAAAGCGTGTCACCCAATAGAAATCTCCACTCACTTCATCCAAGGGCTGAAATAACACAAAGGCATCTGGAAAAGCCGAGAAAAAGGTTTGATCATCGGGCAACAAGGCCATTTGAATCCTTTTGGCATAACGCATGGAGGCTTCTTTCTCATGGAGAAATCGTTCCAGCTCCTGACGTTGATCACTCTGTATCATCATCATACGATGATTCCTCCTACTTTGTCGAATCACCACGAGGGTCAGGATAGAAACAATCAGTAAAGCTAACATGGCCACTGCCAATTTCTGATATAAACGCTCTCGATCCTCCGAAGAGGTTTGCTCCAATTGACGCATTTCCCTCTTAATATTGGATACGGAGTTTTTTATGATCAAGTCATGTAAAACAGCTGCATCATAATGGTACTGCACACTATCCTTACTGGCTACATACTTCTCAAATAAGTTCAACGCTCTCTCGGAGGTCCCTTGTAGTTTTTCTACACTATAGAGAATAAAATAGGCTTGTTGTTGTATTTCATAGTTCCTCAAGTTCTTTCCCATAATCAGTACCCTCCAGGCCAAACGTTCTGCCTGATGATAATCCGTCATCAAAAAGCGCGTATTGGCCATCTGCAAAAGCATGGGCACCAAGTCAATATCTTCAATGGAAGAGGTGTTCAACAACTTATAGGCTTGCTCAAAATAACGATTGGCTTCAGAGAACTCATTCAATTTTATTTTCAACTTAGCTTGCGCCATCACTACCTTGGCTTCTAGCCAAGGGTCCATTTGTTCTCTGGCCATCAGTAGTGCTTCGTTCAATCTTTCCGAGGCATCCTGTATCAATCCTTCTTGCATAAGGTACTCCCCCCAATAGAGGGCAACACGAATACTGGCTTGAAAATCCTCTTCCTGCAAAGATTCTTCCGCCCTAAGTAGTGCATTACGCATATCCTGACGCATACCTTTTTCTCCATAGATTTTCGCCAGCTCAATCAAGGCCATAGACAAATAATGGGGTCTACCTAATTCTTCTCCGTACTCCAATACAAAGGAGGCTTGTTTAAATGCCTCATCCAATTGTCCAAGCTTGAAGTAGGCATTCGCTAAATTAAGGGAGCCTTCCAAAACCCCTTTACTATAATGCAACTTACTGGCAAGGGAAACTGCCTGGGAAGAATAACGTAATGTTTGCCGTATAGAGGTATGCCGGTATCGCCAGGCGATATCGTTTAGCATATTCACCTTAGAGGTATCTTGTTGTGCTATATTTAATGAATCTTCATCATGGACCACAGTACCTTTTACGATATTCATGGGTGCTCCCAGAAAGAGATAACAGAATAATAGGAAAGAAAAGTATCCATTTGTAGGAGTACCTATTGTCCTTTTAATAGGCATGAATGGTTTTGTTAGTTTGGGTTATGAGAAATAATAGTATAAGTGTTCAGATAAATCTACAACACTGTAGTAATCAAAGATTTCTTTATGATTAAATATAGAAACAAACCGATAATAAAAAAAGCCTGACGCGATGTCAGGCTTTTCTTTCATTTTTTCAAAGTAATAGGTTACGATGAAAAAATTATATACTATATGAATTTGGCTAGTGAGTTCCCCTAGGAATTACTTGCGCTTCATTACTTTCTCTGCAGCAGCTACGATGTTCTCTGCTGTCAAACCATACTTCTGCATCAATTCTGCAGGTGTACCGCTTTCTCCAAATACATCATTGATTCCTACAAACTCAATTGGAGCTGGGAAGTTTCTTGACAATGTACCTGCAACGCTTTCACCTAATCCACCATTTACCTGGTGCTCTTCAGCAGTCACGACACATCCTGTTTTCTTTACCGACTTAAGGATAGCCTCTTCGTCCAATGGCTTAATCGTGTGGATATTGATGATTTCTGCATCGATTCCTTTTTCAGCCAATGCTTCTCCTGCCTGGATCGCTTCCCATACCAAGTGACCTGTAGCGATAATTGTTACATCAGATCCTTCATTCAGCATCATTGCCTTACCAATCACAAAATCCTCTTCTTTTGTGAAGTTAGGTACCGCTGGACGTCCAAAGCGAAGGTAAACTGGTCCTTCGTGCTCAGCAATAGCAATCGTTGCTGCTTTTGTCTGGTTGAAATCACAAGTATTGATGACTGTCATATGAGGAAGCATTTTCATCATACCGATGTCCTCCAATACCTGGTGTGTTGCACCATCCTCACCTAGTGTAATACCTGAGTGCGAAGCACAAACCTTAACATTCTTCTTAGAGTAAGCTACCGATTGTCTGATTTGGTCATACACACGGCTAGTAGAGAAGTTGGCAAATGTACCCGTGAAAGGGATTTTTCCTCCGATAGTCATACCAGCAGCCAAACCAATCATATTGGCTTCCGCGATACCTACCTGGAAGAAACGCTCTGGACACTCCTTCTGGAAGTCGCCCATTTTCAACGAACCTGTCAAATCAGCACAAAGTGCTACAACATTTTCGTTCGTCTTACCTAGCTCCAACAAACCGGCTCCAAAACCTGAACGAGTATCTTTCTTCTCTGTATACGTATATTTTTTCATGATGAGCAGTGCAATAAAGCAATTTATGTGTCTTCGTTAAAATTCTGCGCACAAAAGTAACACTTGTATTTATCTAAGCCAAAATTTCATTGAACAAACCTCCAAAGAATATCGTAATTTTAAGAAAAATTTAAGATCTCCTCTATTATGCACACATTTAGGACTCCTATTCAAATTGAGAGCAGTCAGCAAAAAATCAATATAAAACAGCAAATATTTTCCATGGGCTCTTGTTTCTCGGAAAATATTGGACAGCGTTTAACGGATAGTAAGTTTGATATTCTCACCAATCCCTTTGGAGTATTGTACAACCCTGTTTCCATTTTCACCCTAATGGAAGCATCCTTGAAGAGAGCCCCATTACCATCCAATAGTATTGTTCAAAACGAGGGGGTTTTTCGATCGCTGTATTGTCATTCCGATATCTCAGCACCTACCCTTGAGGATTTTGAATCTTTGCTTGATCAAACTTTAAGTAGTTGCAAAAATAGATTAAATAATGCCTCATGGCTCCTGCTGACTTTTGGAAGTAGCTTTGTTTTTGATCATCTAGAAACAGGTATTCTCGCTGGTAACTGCCATAAAATTCCTCAAAAGGAATTTCAGGAGCGTATGCTCACCCTGGAAGAAATTAAACACGCTTTTAACCGCTTATACCCTCACCTTCCCAAAGACTGCCAGATTATCCTAACCGTAAGCCCTGTAAGACACCTAAGGAATGGCCTTTCCAAGAATAACCTTAGTAAATCCTTATTGCGTTTAGCTTGCGAAGCTCTTAGTGCTGCCTATAATAATGTTCATTACTTTCCCTCCTATGAAATCATGCTAGATGATCTCAGAGATTACCGTTTCTATACTTCCGATATGATACATCCCTCTGAAATAGCTATTGATTATATATGGGAACAGTTTCAGCAAACTTATCTGGATGAGGAGAGTAAGCAGTTTTTAAAAAAATGGGAGAAATTAAAGAGAGCCATCACACACCGGCCTTTTAATCCTCATACGGAAGCTCATCAGTCCTTCATTAGAAATACTATAAAAAAATTAGAGGGAATTAAGGAGGTTAATGTAGAGGAGGAAATACAGTATATGCAAGAGCAGTTAACGCCATAAAAAAAGCACAGACGTTTAGTCTGTGCTTTTTTTATGGCGTTACTATAAGACAAATACTATTCCTCATCAGGCGTAGGGTTTCCGTATCCCTGAGGAATCGCCATTAGTTCATAATCCTCTGATTTAACAGACATATCGGCATCTCCTAACTCCTTCACTTTCATACTACTCACTTCTCCATTCCTTTTGTCTACTGCCTGCATTTCCATCATGATCAGGTTCTTATTGACTGGGATATCCCCCATCACTTCTGCCAATCGCTTGCTCTGTCCCTGAAAGCTTCCGGGCATAAATGGCGCTGCCTGATCTACCTCTCCCAACCACAATTCTATTTCATGATCTTCGCCTTCTCCTACGTATTTCTCACAAGAAATACCATTGATTTCTTTGGTTTCCCCCGTTTTCTTGAACTTGGGAGCTTCTTCCTGATTAGCATCCTCTGCTGCCTCATCTTCGTAAGCCTGTGCCTGAATTTCATCCAAGTCCAGTTTCATGGCAATGGCTTGACGATTCCCTTTTTTCTTATCTTCTGTGAAGTTTACCATTACCTTTTCTGAACGGTCAAATACTGAGATGACCTCCATATCCTCGTCCTCTATAATAGGCTTAACACCTAAATAATCATTCTCCGTATTGGTATAGAAAATCACTTCCGTTTGATCTTCCTTACCATTTTTTTTCTTGGTGGCCATCACATAGTGAATCTGGTAGTCAAAGTTATAACTCCCCCTCACAGCTTCCTTAATTTCTTCTGCACTTCCTCCCCTAGAGGCCATTTTCTCCCACATTTTGTAGGTTTCTTCGTCGGTTTTCTGATCAGCCTTATCCAAGGCCTCTTTCATTTTTTTGAAAGGATTTTTCTTTTGCTTGGGTTCTGGTTCCTGTGCATTAATGCACAGACAGCAAAACAGGGAGAGTATTAAGGTAATACCTCCTCTGAGCAGTTTTTGGGTACTGTACTTCATAATTCATCAGTATTGATTCTACCCGTAGAACAGATCCTTTGAAAAAATCATCCCTGCCTACTGTGAAAAAAGGGGATGAGAAAAGTTAGGTTTCTCTTTTTATAGCACACACTAATAAATATAATTTATACTTTAAACTAAATAATTAAATGATAACTTATCATTAATACTCCCGATATTTGCATGAAATTATACCATCATCTAATAAACACGATATAAACCAGAAGCAAATGAGCACAACAACATTAAGTGAAGCAGTAGAAACTAAAGCAACCAATACTCCTGTTAAAATTGCCGTAGCGAATGGAGACGGTATTGGTCCAGAGATTATGGGCGCAACTTTAAAAATTCTCAACGCTGCTGGTGCCAACATTGAAACGGAATTTATCGACCTGGGAGAGAAAGTATATCTTTCAGGAAATACTTCCGGTATAGCACCCGATGCATGGGAGGCTATTCGTAAAAACAAGATTATTTTTAAAGCTCCTATCACGACTCCTCAGGGAAAAGGGTACAAGAGTTTGAACGTCACCTTAAGAAAATCCTTGGGACTCTTCGCCAATATTCGACCTGTAGAAGCATTGGTCCCTTATGTACCAAGTCATTTCCCTGATTTGGATGTCGTCATTATCCGTGAAAATGAAGAAGACTTATATGCCGGCATCGAGCACAGGCAAACACAAGATGTCTATCAGTGCCTAAAACTAATCACTCGTCCTGGCTGTGAGCGTATCGTACGCTATGCGTTTGAATATGCCCGTGCCTATGGAAGAAAGAAAGTTACCTGCATGGTGAAGGATAATATTATGAAAATCACCGATGGGCTATTCCATAAAGTGTTTGACGAAATTGCAGTGGAGTATCCTGATATTCAAAACGAGACACAAATCATCGATATAGGATCTGCACGTCTAGCTGCCAAGCCAGAAAATTATGATGTGATCGTTACAGCCAATCTATACGGGGATATTATCTCAGATATTGCTGCAGAGATTGGAGGTTCAGTCGGAATGTGTGGTTCTGCAAACATTGGTAATAATGTTGCCATGTTTGAAGCCATTCATGGCTCTGCTCCTGATATTGCCGGACAAGACATTGCCAATCCATCTGGTCTTTTGAATGCCGCTGTATCGATGCTGGCACATATTGGTCAATCAGCCATTGGTGATAAAGTAAAGAATGCCTGGCTACGTACACTGGAACAAGGTTATCATACTGCCGACATTTATAAAGAGGGAATCAGCGTACAAAAGGTAGGCACACAGGCTTTTGCAGATCAAGTGATTGCCAATTTAGGCAAGACTCCGGAGAAGCTCCCTATCAGCCACTTATCAGAAGGAAAGGGAAGTATTCAGATACCTGCTTATAAACGTCAAAGCGTAGCGAAGGAATTAGTTGGCGTTGATGTGTTTTTGGATTGGCAAGGGGATAATCCAAATGAGCTAGGAGACGCTCTAAGCAAGTTAAACTCTGATGAGTTACGCCTAAAAATGATCACCAACCGAGGGGTTAAGGTTTATCCAGAAGGTATAGAAGAAACGTATTGTACAGACCATTGGCGTTGCCGATTCGTAGGTGTAGATACAAAGAGACAACAAGATGGTACTTATGCGTCTATCAATTACGAAGAAGTTGTTTCCCTTCTTTTTAAGCTACACAATTTGGGGTTTGATGTTATCAAGACTGAAAACCTCTACCAATTTGATGGACAACGTGGGTTTTCTTTAGGGCAAGGAGAATAAAGAAGAAGCCTTACTAACGTTGAATATTTATCTGTCATACTGCTAGTTCGCTCTGTTGAGTGACACTGCGTGTCGTTGAGGCGGCTAGCGCCGCTAGTTGAGTATGCTTCGCACGTTGAGAAAGAGTCCTACTGAAAATCTCAACGTGCGAAGCATACTCAACTAGCGGCGCTAGCCGCCTCAACTGTCAGTTAATTATTCAACCTTAATAAGGCTTCCTTTTTTATTATATCTTAAGAGGCAGTGTGTAAACTACGATCCACTAAATAGTGGGCGTACTCATCGGACATATCCAAGTCATGCCCTACCTGATAAATTCTTTCCAAAGAGTCCGGATCTATATGACCCGTAGCAATCGCTGCCCCAATAATTTTTTTCAATACACTAGCCTTGAAAGGCTCACTAAGATACCCTGAAATGGTCTTCCAATCCGAATCTTGAGGCATGCCAATGATTTGGTCTAGCTGCGCCATATTAATAGTATCTGTACCAATGGTATTGATCACACCCAAGATTTCTTCCTTCGCTTGATAAGAAGATTCTTCTTCCAAAAGTACTGACAGTAACGAGCGTTTAAGCGCATAGTCGTATTTGTTCAAAAACTCTTGGTCTGTTTCGGTAAGCTGGTACGTTTTTACGATTGTGTTCATAATTCAGAAGCTTTTAATAGTGACTACTATAGCCTGTGCAACTTACTGTCCATATGAATCAACCTCTACCCTATGATGGACTTAAGCTCATAGACCTTTTATTGTTTAAAAGTAAAAGTATGAATATTCATTCATTTATATAGTATACGTTTACAATGGTTAAAAAGTTTCCTTTTTTTCTAGGGAAATTGATGATACATATCACTCTCCTACCATGATAAAAGCTCTACTCTATACACCGGATACCTACGATGCGCACGCTCATAATGAGGTGTCTGCTGATAAACAAACTGTAACTGTGCATAGGCATTTTTAGCGAAAGCAGGGTCGGCTGCCTTCTTACGTTCTAATGCTTCTCTTATCTCTGGATACTTTTGAAGATACTCCGCCGCTTTGTCTTCAAATACATAGGAAGAGAATCCTTCTTTCTGCTGCAAAATGGCATCAAAGAAGTTCCAGGCGAAAAAGGAATCCGTAGCATGTGGCTCCAGGGTCTCTATGATGTAACGGTTACTTGCCTGATTGGCTTCTACAAAATAATCTCCCTTCCGCGCTCTTAGCTGCTCCTTTTGTGTCGTGACCTTGATATCATAGTGCAAGTAATGTCCTTCATAGGCTTGCCTTGTCTTAAAGTCATCGATGTGGTATACCGTCACATCCATTACGGTATCTTCAGAAAGGGTTTGTACTGCTACCCCATTACGCTTTAGCTTATCGACTACGGTATACCACCCTGCCGGAATAAGATAGCCCTTAGGTCGCTTGACCGTGGTTTTTGGTTTAAAATGATTGTAAAAATCAATCTCTTTTTCAAATGGCTGTGTCCTATCATAATATAGTCTAGGTAAACCACTCACTTCACTTGGCTTGTAGATCCCTTTGTATCCTTTAAAAAGTAGCCTTGACTTTTGAGTGTCATCCAGCTCCCAGGCAATTGGAAAGTCTTCTTGCTGCTTTACTTGTTCGGCGGTTTGTGCACGCAAAGATTTTAATTCCTTTCCATGCTCCTTCATAAAGATCATTGCTTCCTTCAGGAAATTATAGGTAGCCTCTGTTCTCTGTTTGAAAGGCTTCAACATATGAGTCTCCGTAACATAAGAAAGCGTATGGAATAATGTCGTATACCCTGAGGAGTACCTTGGGGAATCCATAAACTGCACATATCCTGAGTCCGGCACGGTACCCCATACGTTGACATAAGGCGTCATTTCAAAAGAAGCCTCACGCATTTTATCTTTCATAAAAGGCGTTACCGTATGACGACTAAACTCTCCCAACTTACCTCCTAGCTTATCCTCCTGAGTTGCCAAGTACGTCATGACATATTGATAATCGGCACCATTGCTCACGTGTGTATCAATAAACAAATCAGGATCAAGTTGATGGAAAATAGAAGCAAACGTCTCCATATTACGGGAATTCATCTTGATAAAATCTCTGTTCAGGTCAAGGTTCTGCGCATTCCCTCTAAACCCATAAGCCACAGGTCCTTCCTGGTTGGCTCGGGTATGGCTGTTACGGTTTAAGGCTCCCCCTACATTATAGAAGGGAATCACCGCCACAACAACATCTTCCCATTCTCCATAACTGGCTTTATCTTGCAGTATATCCCTTAGGAGCATCAAAGAGGCATCTACCCCATCCGGCTCTCCCGGGTGGATACCATTATTGATCAACAGTACTCGCTTTTCTTTGATTCGCTCCAAATCAAAAGATTGATCTGTGGATAGTATCCCTAAATGCAAAGGAAGTCCTGCATCAGTAGTTCCTATTTCCTTTAATTGAAACGCCTCAAATAAGTCATCCAATTGCTGTAGGTAAGCAATCCCTTCTTGATACGTTACAGTCTCTTCTCCTTTGGAATCCTCAAACTTAGTGGATAGATTCTGGTTGCTCACCTCTACCGTTTGTGTACAAGCCGTTACCAGAAATAGTACGAATAAGTTGAAAAAAAATAATTTCATTGGTTGTTAAAGTTGTTTATTCCTATGTTTTGCCCCTTAATTTGGAATAGTCCTCTAGGATTTAATTATTGATCCCCTTATCTTATTATCATTGACTATTAACCCTTTAACCCATAAATACCCTCATGGAAGGAACTTTAAAAAAGAAAGATAAAAAAAAGTTCATAGAAGTCTTGAACAAGGTTCTGGAACTTGAACTGGCTGGTGTGGTACGCTACACCCATTATTCCTTAATGATCTTCGGATATAATCGTATCCCTATTGTCTCTTGGCTTAAGGGCAATGCCCAAGAAGGGCTGCTACATGCACAAAGGGCTGGTGAGATGATTACGATGCTTGGTGGTCACCCCTCTCTGAAGATCGGTGATTTGCTGGAAACACAAGAACATGATATCGGAAATATCCTGAGAGAAAGTCTGGAGCACGAGAAAGCCGCATTGGTGGTATACTATGAATTGCTGGAACTAGCTGAAGGGAAGTCAGTGGTTTTGGAAGAGTACGCTCGGGCACAAATCCTGGAAGAGGAAACACACCTGGATGAAGTGGATAAGATGCTTCGCAAGCCAGGGGATGTTCAGCCTTTTGAGGAGTAAATTAATCGAGTAGGAAGGTAGGGATTAGTTCCCTACCTGTCCTCTCACACCACCCTGCGTACGGA
>NZ_BAABJX010000050.1:0-772 GCF_039543525.1 Algivirga pacifica | reverse complement strand
ATCCTCTACTGAATACGTTACCACTAGCTTCTCCGGTTGACCGATCGCATCATCGATCTCAAACGTACAGTCATTCGCATCAGTAATTAATACATGGTACGTACCCGCCACATACTCAAACGCTGGTGTCAAATCGCCTGCCCCTTGTGGCGGGAATGATATGTCCACTGGGTTACCCAAGTAATCCTCTCCTGTCGCTACTATCTGGTATGGTGCTGTCCCTCCTGAGATATTGCCATTGATCACACCGTTGCCACCATAGCACTTCGCATCCTCTACCGAATACGTTACTACCAGCTTCTCCGGTTGACCGATCGCATCATCGATCTCAAACGTACAACCGTTCGCATCAGTAATTAATACATGATACGTGCCGGCAACATACTCAAACGCTGGTGTCAAATCGCCTGCCCCTTGTGGCGGGAATGTAATGTCCACTGCGTTGCCCAAGTAATCTGTACCTGTCGCTACTATCTGGTATGGTGCCGTCCCTCCTGAGATATTGCCATTGATCACACCGTTGTCACCGTAGCATTGCGCATCCTCTACTGAATACATAACCTCTAGCTTCTCCGGTTGACCGATCGCATCATCGATCTCAAAAGTACAGCCATTCGCATCAGTAATTAATACATGGTACGTGCCGGCAACATACTCAAACGCTGGCGTCAAATCGCCTGCCCCTTGTGGTGGGAATGAAATATCTACGGGGTTACCCAAGTAATCCTCTCCTGTCGCTACTATCTGGTATGGTGCCGTCCCTCCTGAGATA
>NZ_BAABJX010000049.1:0-4420 GCF_039543525.1 Algivirga pacifica | reverse complement strand
GTTGTTCTCTCGACTGCCACTTAGCGACAATGCTGTTGGATCGGTCAATACAAACATCGTATCGGCAGTACATCCATTTGCATCGGTGACCGTCACACTATACATGCCTGCCGTTAGGTTGCTTAGATCCTCAACTGTTACACCCGTGTTCCATAGATAACTGTATGGACCGACACCACCGCTTACACCCAAATCAATACTGCCTGTCGAATCACCTGAACACAGGTTGTTCTCTCTACTGCCACTTAACGATAATGCTGTTGGATCGGTCAACACAAACACCGTATCAGCAGTACATCCATTCGCATCGGTGACCGTCACACTATACATACCTGCAGTTAGGTTGCTTAGATCCTCAACTGTTGAGCCGGTATTCCAGAGATAACTATATGGACCGACACCTCCGCTTACACCCAAGTCAATACTGCCTGTCGAATCTCCTGAACACAGGTTGTTCTCTCGGCTACCACTTAGCGATAACGCTGTTGGATCGATCAACACAAACATCGTATCAGCCGTACAGCCATTCGCATCGGTGACCGTCACGCTATACATGCCTGCCGTAAGGTTGCTTAGATCCTCTGATGTTGCACCCGTATTCCAGAGATAACTATATGGACCGACACCTCCACTAACTCCTAGATCAATACTACCCGTCGAATCGCCTGTACATAAAATATCAACATCGTTGCCGCTTAGTGATAAGACTGTTGGCTGACCGATCGTATCATCGATCTCAAACGTACAGCCATTCGCATCAGTAATTAATACATGGTACGTACCGGCTACATACTCAAACGCTAGTGTCAAATCGCCTACGCCCTGTGGTGGGAATGATATGTCCACGGGGTTACCCAAGTAATCCATACCTGTCGCTACTATCTGGTATGGTGCCGTCCCTCCTGAGATATTGCCATTGATCACGCCGTTCCCTCCGTAGCACTTCGCATCCTCTACCGAATACGTTACTACCAGCTTCTCCGGTTGACCGATCACATCATCAATCTCAAACGTACAACCGTTCGCATCAGTAATTAATACATGGTACGTACCAGCTACATACTCAAACGCTGGCATCAAATCGCCTGCCCCTTGTGGCGGGAATGAAATATCTACGGGGTTACCCAAGTAATCCTCTCCTGTCGCTACTATCTGGTATGGTGCCGTCCCTCCCGAGATATTGCCATTGATCACACCGTTGCCCCCGTAGCATTGCGCATCCTCTACTGAATACGTTACCTCTAGCTTCTCCGGTTGACCGATCGTATCATCGATCTCAAACGTACAGCCATTCGCATCAGTAATTAATACATGGTACGTACCGGCAACATACTCAAACGCTGGTGTCAAATCGCCTGCCCCTTGTGGCGGGAATGATATGTCCACTGGGTTACCCAAGTAATCCTCTCCTGTCGCTACGATATTGTATGGTGCCGTCCCTCCAGAGATATTGCCGTTGATCACGCCGTTGTCACCGTAGCATTGCGCATCCTCTACCGAATACGTTACTACCAGCTTCTCCGGTTGACCGATCGCATCATCGATCTCAAACGTACAACCGTTCGCATCAGTAATTAATACATGGTACGTGCCGGCCACATACTCAAACGCTGGAGTCAAATCGCCTGCCCCTTGTGGCGGGAATGTAATGTCCACGGCGTTGCCCAAGTAATCCTCTCCTGTCGCTACTATCTGGTAAGGTGCCGTGCCTCCTGAGATATTGCCATTGATCACACCGTTGTCACCGTAGCATTCCGCATCCTCTACTGAATACATAACCTCTAGCTTCTCCGGTTGACCGATCGCATCATCGATCTCAAAAGTACAGCCATTCGCATCAGTAATTAATACATGGTACGTGCCGGCAACATACTCAAACGCTGGCGTCAAATCGCCTTCCCCTTGTGGTGGGAATGAAATATCTACGGGGTTACCCAAGTAATCCTCTCCTGTCGCTACTATCTGGTATGGTGCCGTCCCTCCTGAGATATTGCCATTGATCACACCGTTGCCACCATAGCACTTCGCATCCTCTACCGAATACGTAACCACTAGCTTCTCCGGTTGACCGATCACATCATCAATCTCAAACGTACAACCGTTCGCATCAGTAATTAATACATGGTACGTGCCGGCTACATACTCAAACGCTGGCGTCAAATCGCCTGCCCCTTGTGGCGGGAATGATATATCTACGGGGTTACCCAAGTAATCCTCTCCTGTCGCTACAATATTGTATGGCGCCGTGCCTCCTGAGATATTGCCGTTGATCACGCCATTACCCCCATAGCACTTCGCATCCTCTACTGAATACGTTACCACTAGCTTCTCCGGTTGACCGATCGAATCATCGATCTCAAAAGTACAGCCATTCGCATCAGTAATTAATACATGGTACGTACCCGCCACATACTCAAACGCTGGCGTCAAATCGCCTGCTCCCTGTGGCGGGAATGATATGTCCACGGGGTTACCCAAGTAATCCTCTCCTGTCGCTACTATCTGGTAAGGTGCTGTCCCTCCTGAGATATTGCCGTTGATCACGCCATTACCCCCATAGCACTTCGCATCCTCTACTGAATACGTTACCACTAGCTTCTCCGGTTGACCTATCGTATCATCGATCTCAAAAGTACAGCCATTCGCATCAGTAATTAATACATGGTACGTACCGGCAACATACTCAAATGCTGGTGTCAAATCGCCTGCCCCTTGTGACGGGAATGAAATATCCACGACGTTGCCCAAGTAATCCTCTCCTGTCGCTACTATCTGGTATGGTGCCGTCCCTCCCGAGATATTACCATTGATCACGCCGTTGCCCCCGTAGCATTCCGCATCCTCTACCGAATACGTTACTACCAGCTTCTCCGGTTGACCTATCGTATCATCGATCTCAAAAGTACAGCCATTCGCATCAGTAATTAATACATGGTACGTACCGGCAACATACTCAAACGCTGGTGTCAAATCGCCTGCCCCTTGTGGTGGGAATGAAATATCCACGGAGTTGCCCAAGTAATCCATACCTGTCGCTACTATCTGGTAAGGTGCTGTCCCTCCCGAAATATTGCCATTGATCACGCCGTTGCCCCCGTAGCATTGCGCATCCTCTACCGAATACGTTACTACCAGCTTCTCCGGTTGACCGATCACATCATCGATCTCAAACGTACAACCATTCGCATCAGTGATCACCACATGGTACGTACCGGCAACATACTCAAACGCTGGAGTCAAATCGCCTGCGCCCTGTGGCGGGAATGTAATGTCCACGGAGTTACCCAAGTAATCCTCTCCTGTCGCTACTATCTGGTAAGGTGCCGTCCCTCCCGAGATATTGCCGTTGATCACGCCATTACCGCCGTAGCACTTCGCATCCTCTACCGAATACGTTACTACCAGCTTCTCCGGTTGACCGATCGTATCATCAATCTCAAACGTACAGCCATTCGCATCAGTAATTAATACATGGTACGTACCGGCAACATATTCAAACGCTGGTGTCAAATCGCCTGCTCCTTGTGGCGGAAATGATATGTCCACTGGATTACCCAAGTAATCCTCTCCTGTCGCCACTATCTGGTATGGCGCCGTCCCTCCTGAGATATTGCCATTGATCACACCATTACCACCATAGCACTTCGCATCCTCTACTGAATACGTTACCACTAGCTTCTCCGGTTGACCGATCACATCATCGATCTCAAACGTACAGCCATTCGCATCAGTGATCACCACATGGTACGTACCGGCAACATACTCAAACGCTGGCATCAAATCGCCTGCCCCTTGTGGTGGGAATGAAATATCCACGGCGTTGCCCAAGTAATCCTCTCCTGTCGCTACAATATTGTATGGCGCCGTGCCTCCCGAGATATTGCCGTTGATCACGCCATTACCCCCATAGCACTTCGCATCCTCTACTGAATACGTTACCACTAGTTTCTCCGGTTGACCGATCGCATCATCAATCTCAAAAGTACAGCCATTCGCATCAGTAATTAATACATGGTACGTGCCAGCCACATACTCAAACGCTGGTGTCAAATCGCCTGCCCCTTGTGGTGGGAATGAAATGTCCACGGCGTTGCCCAAGTAATCCTCTCCTGTCGCTACGATATTGTATGGTGCTGTTCCTCCCGAAATATTGCCATTGATCACGCCGTTGTCACCGTAGCACTTCGCATCCTCTACTGAATACATCACCTCTAGCTTCTCCGGTTGACCGATCGCATCATCGATCTCAAACGT
The DNA here is from genome assembly GCF_039543525.1 of Algivirga pacifica. NCBI lineage: Bacteria > Pseudomonadati > Bacteroidota > Cytophagia > Cytophagales > Flammeovirgaceae > Algivirga > Algivirga pacifica. The sequence goes on along the minus strand of NZ_BAABJX010000049.1, from coordinate 166 downwards.
ACAGCCATTCGCATCAGTAATTAATACATGGTACGTACCCGCCACATACTCAAACGCTGGTGTCAAATCGCCTGCCCCTTGTGGTGGGAATGATATGTCCACTGGGTTACCCAAGTAATCCTCTCCTGTCGCTACTATCTGGTATGGTGCCGTCCCTCCTGAGATA
>NZ_BAABJX010000048.1:0-97138 GCF_039543525.1 Algivirga pacifica | reverse complement strand
TGACAACTGTGGTATCGCAGACAAGACAATTGATCTAAGTGACTTTACTTGTGCTTCAGTAGGGGACCATACGGTAACGTTGACAGTAACGGACGAAAGTGGAAACACGGCGTCGGGTACGGCAACAGTAACCGTAGTGGATCGTATTGCTCCGGTATTGACTTGTCAAAATTATACGGTGACCTTGGACGCTTCGGGTAATGCCACGGTTTCGGTAGATGATCTGATAGAGAGTGTTAGCGATGCTTGTGGAGTATCCACAAAAGTAGCAAGTCAGACCAGCTTTACGACAGCACATATTGGTGCCAATGAGGTGACGGTTACAGTAACGGATATTCACGGTAATGAGTCTATTTGTACAGCGACTGTAACGGTAGTGGATAACAGTGATAAAACGGCTCCAGAAGCCATTTGTCAGGACATTACAGTGGAGTTGGATGCGGACGGAAATGTGAGTGTAACAGCCGATCAAATTGATAATGGTAGTTATGATTCCGAAGGAGAAGTAACCTTATCCATCGATAAAACTACTTTTGACTGCAGCCATATCGGTACGACTCAGGTAGTAACGTTGACAGTAACGGATGAGGCAGGCAATACGTCGACTTGTACCGCTAACGTGATGATCGAGGATGTAACGGTTCCAACAGTGATCACCCAAGATATTACGGTGGAATTAGATGCTGGCGGAAATGTGAATATTACAGCAGATCAAATTGATAATGGCAGCAATGACAACTGTGGTATCGCAGACAAGACAATTGATCTAAGTGACTTCACTTGTGCTTCAGTAGGCGATCATACGGTGACGTTGACAGTAACGGACGAAAGTGGAAACACGGCGTCGGGTACGGCAACAGTAACCGTAGTGGATAATATTGCACCAACAATTGTTTGTCAACCGGTAACCATCACGTTAGATGAAAATGGCAATGGGGTAATTGACATCACGCAGGTGTTGGCTTCTTCTGAGGATAACTGTGAGGTTGATCAGCAGTCAGTGAGTCAGACCACGTTTACCAACAGTGATCTTGGTGAAAATACGGTAACCATAACGGTGACGGATATTCATGGTAATACATCCACTTGCGAAGCTATTGTAACAGTCATCGAAGATAAAGAGGTAGAAGTCGAAGAAGATGGAGAAGTGAATATAGAAGTGGAAGATGAGATTGTAGAGATTGAAGATCCTGAAAATGGTACGGTGACTGTCGAAGAGGATGGGTCGATCACCTATACGCCGGATGAGGACTTTGTAGGAGAAGATGACTTTACCTATACGACTCGTGATAGTGAAGGGAATACAACAACAGTGACTGTTGTCGTAAAAGTATTACCGAAGAATGAGCCGCCAGTGGTAGAGGATGCTGAAGTAACCATCTCAGAAAATTCACCGGTAGGATTGGAGGTACATACTATGGTCGCAAAAGATGAAAATTCGGCAGGAGAGGATGCTACGGATGAGTTGACATACGAGATTATTGATGGAGATCCTGATGCAATCTTTACGATTGATCCTATCACAGGAGTGATTACGGTAGCAGATAACTTGTATTTGGATTATGAGAGAACACCGGTACATGAGTTACTTGTTGAAGTCCTTGACTTGGAAGGTGAACGAGCGACAGCTGTGGTGATTGTAAATGTGGAAAATGTTGCAGATGTGCCAGTAACACCTAAGAAAGGAGTCTCTCCTAATAATGACGGAGTGAATGATACTTGGTTTATAGAGGGAATTGATGATTATCCGGACAATATCGTCAAGGTATACAACCGCTGGGGAAGTCTGGTATTTGAGACCAAAGGGTATAAGAATGAAGGAGGTAATGCCTGGGATGGCATTGCGAAGAGTGGTTTGATGACTTCTCGAACAGGAGTACCTGATGGAACCTATTTCTACTTCATTGACCTGAATGGAGATGGAAAAAATATTAAGACCGGTTATATCGTCATAAAGCGCTAAACAAACCTGAAAATGAGATTTCTTAAATTAACCTTAACGATCATAGTATGTTTTTGGGGATTACAATACTCTGCTGCACAGCAGCAGAGTATGTTTACCCAATATATGTTTAATGCCTTGGCGATCAATCCGGCCTATACCGGGACACAGGAAGCGATCGTCGCTACGGCACTTGCCCGACAACAATGGGTAGGGGTGGATGGAGCTCCTAATACGGAGACGTTTTATATCCATTCTCCAATTAATGAAACTAATTTGGGACTTGGCTTTTCAGCAATGCATGACCAAATTGGAGTGTCGAATCAGTATGGAGTATTTTTCTCTACTGCTTATCGTCTGCCTTTGGGGGATGGTAAGAGACTTTCCTTTGGCCTGCAAGGAGGGTTGTCTTATTATGGCGAAAACTTATCACAAGTAGTAGCCGATGATCAAACCTTTCTTTCTGGAGACCTTAGTAGTTTTCTGCCTTCCTTTAGTGCAGGATTATATTACTACACCAGACGGTTTTATGCAGGAGTTTCTATTCCTCAGCTGAATAACTTTTCGGTGGATACGCCCAATAGCTTGTTGAGTGCAACTACTAAGTTGGTTCGACATTATTTCATTGCTTCAGGGTATGTATTCGATATTAACAGAGACCTTCGTTTAAAGCCAAATATTCTGGTTAAAATGGTACCAGGGGCACCTTTAGAGGTAGACCTAAATGCCAATTTATTGATTAAGGATACTTTCTGGGTAGGTTTGTCTTGGAGATCATTGGAGTCGCTGGATTTGATTACGCAAGTCAATATCACGAAGAGCCTGTCTTTTGGTTATGCCTATGACCTGGCATTAGGTTCTCAAATTAGTCGAATGGGTTCAGGATCCCATGAAGTGATGGTAAGCTATCGCTTTAGTCTGGACAAAACGAAGTTTATTACACCAAGACATTTCTTTTAGTGAAAATGAGAAAGAATATTTATTTGGCAGCAGTATTACTGCTGTGTAGTCTGCAACTTGCTGGACAAGGGTTGGATTCTCCTTTCCAAAAAAGAGAAGTGAAAGGAGATAAGGCTTTTGAAGAACTTGCTTATCCAAAAGCCTTGAAACACTATGCTGTAGCGGCAAAGAAAGATACCTTGAATTCCTTTCTGCAGGTGAAGGTGGCTGAATGTCACCGATTGCTGGGGAATACAGAAGAGGCCGCAGTTTGGTACAAGAAAGCAATCATACTGAATGATTCTTCCTTAACCCCTAACACCTATTATAATTATGCGGAAGTATTGACCAGCAATCGTGCGTATGAACAGGCAATCGAGATGTATCGTACCTATGAAGGGATGGTGGAGAACGAGGCTTTTGTAGAACATAAGGTACAGGCGCTTTCTGCGATGGATAACTTCTATCAAGAAGCGGAAGGAGTGGATATTGCATCCATGCCTTTCAACACAGAAAATGCAGAGTTCTCTCCCACGATTTTTGGGAGTGAGGTGCTATTTTTATCCAATCGTTCCAGTAAAAAGCTCTTTGAAAAGAAGTATGAGGGAAATAATACTCCTTTTTTAAACTTCTACCACACAACTCCGGAGTCTAAGGATGCGAAGGCTTGGGAAAAAGATTTCAACTCTCCATATCATGAAGGTCCTGCGGTATTTTATGATAATGACAGTAAGGTGGTATTTACACGGAATAATTATGTGCATGGTAGAGTAGGGAAGGATAAAAAAGACGTTTCTCGTTTATTACTTTTTGCTTCCAAGAAAGAAGAAGGTAAATGGTTGGAGCCAGAACCATTACCAGCGCCTTTCAATCCTAAAGGGATTTCAATGGGGCACCCTGCATTGACAAAGGATGGACAGACGTTGTTCTTTGCCAGTGATCTGGATGATGGAGAAGGATTGACAGATTTGTATAAGGCCGAGTTTACCGGGGAGACTTGGGGGAATATACAGTCTTTGGGAGAGTTGATTAATACCGAAGGCAATGAGATGTTCCCTTTTATTCTTGAAGATCGCTATTTGTGTTTTGCCAGTGACGGTCATCCCGGAATGGGAGGATTGGATATCTTTTGGATTGATCTGACCTCTGAAGAACCGATGATTCATAATATGGGAGTACCGGTCAATACCAATAAAGATGATTTTGGTGTGCATTTCACTTCCTACAAGAATGGTTATTTGAGTAGTAATCGTGAAGGAGGTATGGGAGATGATGACGTATATGAAGTTTCTTCAGAAGAGTCATTTTTTCACTATCAACTGAGTGGAACCATTACCGATGAGATTACGGGAGAACCATTGCCTAATGCGAAGGTAGTGGTGAAAAATAACCTTCAAAAAGTAGTAGCAGAGCTACAGACTGATGAAAATGGGTATTATCATACACAGGTTGATCCATCCCGTAGCTTTTTGGTGTCGGCAGATAAAAAGGCATTTATTTCTCGCTCCAAGCAGAAAGGGATGAGTGAAGTGGTGGGTCGTAAATTAACGATTGATATAGCCTTGCCATACTATATCAGCCTGTATGCTAAGATTGAGGAAAAGAAGACACAGCAACCCGTAAGTGATGCAAAGTTGATATTCAAGGATCAGCATACAGGTAAAGAGCAGATGCTTTTACTGACAGGAGAAAAAGGGGATATACATCGTCCTTTGCCACAGTATGAGGTGGGAGATACCTTGAACTTTAAAATCGCACTACAGAAAAAAGGGTATCTTGGAAAGTCCTTTGATTTCTATTACGAGATCAAAGAACCCGGTCGTATTGATATGCAAGAGGTGTTGGACAAGGTGGATATGAATATGCACAAGATTGATGTAGGTACAGATATCGGTGAGCTATTGGGAATTGGAGATATCTATTTTGATCTAAACAAAACGACCCTGAAGGATGAGTCTAAGCTGATGTTGAACAAGGTAGTGGATGCTATGGAGAATACCCCTGGCTTGAGTATCAAGATTGAAGCACATACAGACTGTAGAGGAAACGATAACTATAACCTACGATTGTCTAAAGGAAGGGCGAAATCTACGATGGATTACATCATTGATAATGGGATAGTGCAAGAGTTATTGGACTCGGAAGGTTTTGGGGAAACAAAACCTCAAATTATCTGTAAAGATGATTGCTATAACTGTACGGAAGAAGAGCACACTAAGAACAGAAGGGTACACTTCCTCATCACGGGTATGTAGCCGGTGTTGAGGCCGCTTGCGCGGCTGGTTGAGTAGCACTATGTACTGTTGAGTTTCACCTTCGGTGAGTTGAGGAATGTGGTTCGACCTCTTATAAGGACTTCATGTTTGATGAGTTGAAAAATATACCTTACCACCTTTTATGAAGATAAAATTCACCGAAGGTGGAAGTGCTCATTCCTCAATTCATCGATCACCGAAGGTGATAATCCCGGTAGAGATCGAACCATATTTCTCAACTCACCGAAGGTGAAGCTCAACAAAGTGAAGCTTTACTAAACAATTTCAACAAAAAAGAGTGACAATCTTAGAGGTTGCCACTCTTTTTTTTGTTCATTTTAAATGAAAAAATAGGATACAGATATATATTAGCGATTCAAATACTATAATCTAATGAAAAAGAATGTTGCGGTAGTGATGGGAGGCTACTCTTCTGAGTACGTAATCTCCATGCAAAGCGGTAATGTGATTTATAATCACGTTGATCGTGAGAAATTTACACCATATAGAGTGGTGATTGAACGTAAATCCTGGTATGTATTACTGGAGGATGAAACCAAAATAGAGATCGATAAGAACGATTTCAGCTTTATACTGGATGGAGCAAAGGTTACGTTTGATGTCGCTTATAACGTGATTCATGGTACTCCTGGAGAGGATGGTAAGTTACCAGGGTATTGGGATATGCTAGAGATTCCATACACCTCATGCGCTCCTTTTGAGGCTGCTTTGACATTTAATAAAAGGGAATGTATTGCGGTAGCAAGACAATATAATATTCCAACAGCTGAATCGGTATTCTTGTCTGCAGGTGATCAGTACGACACACAAGAGATTATCGATAAAGTAGGACTTCCTTGTTTTGTGAAGCCAAACAGAGCGGGATCTTCCTTTGGAGTGTCTAAAGTAAAAGAGGCAGCTCAACTGCCAGAGGCGATTGCGGTAGCATTAAAAGAGGATAGCCAAATCTTGATCGAGAGCTTCTTGGATGGTGTGGAGGTATCTGTAGGAACCATGAAGAAGGAAGGAGAGATCTTTGTATTCCCGATGACAGAAATTCGTACTGAAAATGAATTCTTTGATTTTCAGGCAAAGTATGAGGGAGGAGCACAAGAGATTACTCCTGCAGAAGTTCCAGACAATGTAACACAGACTGTGAGAGAGTTGGCAGCCAAAGTATATAAGGCGATGAACCTAAGAGGAATTGTACGTACGGATTTCATTATTGTGGATGGAAAGCCAAATATGTTGGAAATCAATACTATTCCAGGAATGTCTACAGAAAGTATTTTACCACAGCAGGCTCGTTACCTAGGAATTAGTCTAGAGGAACTAGTGACTTTTGCTTTGGAAAGTACTTTGCACGATGCCGTATCCGTTTCTTAAGTGTTGAATCGTTGATTCGTTGAATTTCACCTTCGGTGAGTTGATTCGACCATTACATGGCGTGTGAACTGTTGATTGAAATATGTACTGATACTCATATAACATATCAACTCGAATCAACGAGCGAAGCTCAATTCAACGAATCAACGCTTCAACAAGTTTAATCTTATGTGTGGAAGATATACCCTAACCAAACCCGCCCAAGAAGTCAAAAAGCGTTTTCATCTAATACCAGAGATGGAAGCTTCTTCGTATAATCCTTTTTACAATGGAGCTCCTACACAATTACTCCCCGTCATTTCAAATACTGACTCTTCCTCATTAAGCTATTTCCGGTGGGGGATAATACCATCCTGGGCAAAGGAGATAGGGACTGCCAGTACATTTAATGCCCGGTCAGAATCCGTGCTGGAAAAGGCATCTTTTGAGAAGGCCTTTGAACAACATCCTTGCTTGGTGATTGCCGATGGGTATTATGAGTGGCAAACGCAGGGAAAGAATAAATTACCGTTTCGAATTACCTTGAATAGGGGAGAATTGTTTGCGATGGCAGGAATATGGGATAAATGGATTACACCCCAGGGAGAAGATTTATATTCTTTTTCCGTGTTGACAGTTCCGGCTAATTCCAAATTATCTTCTATCCATGAGCGTATGCCTGTGATTCTACCAGTGGAAAGGGAAGGAGATTGGTTAGAGGAAATGTCTGTAGAGGAACGAAAAGCATTTTTGCAGTCAGCTCCCTCCGAATGGTTTGACTATTACCCTGTTAGTAGTAAGGTGGGGAATGTTCGTAATAATGATGTGTCTTTGATTCAACCCATCCAAAGAGGAACGCAAGGTAGTCTATTTTAACCAAATAGTGGATTGAACGCCAAGTAAACTTATAGTTATGTGCTACTTTTAAGGGGTTTAAGGAAGAAGGATAAAGGATTATTATCCATAAGCTCCTTATTCTTTTATCCTTCTTCCTTCCTCCTTTATCCATTTGGAAGTAGTACCTTGTGTGATAAAAAAGAAAGCACGGCCGTAGCCATGCTTCTATATGCTAATAGGTAGTATGTGGTAATATATGGTGTTTTTCTATTATGAAATAGATTTCAAGTGCTAAGATCACAGATTTCCCCTTCTTGCTTGCTCTCTCTCAATAGCCTCAAACAAAGCCTTAAAGTTTCCTTTTCCAAAAGACTTCGCCCCTTTACGCTGAATGATCTCATAGAATAGGGTAGGGCGATCTTCTACTGGCTTAGTGAAAATTTGTAGTAAATACCCCTCATCATCTCTATCTACCAGGATATTTAGGTCTTTTAGAGGCTGTAAGTCTTCATCAATTTCTCCTACTCTGTCTAAAAGGTCATCATAGTAGTTACTTGGGACATGAAGAAATTCTACTCCTCTTTTTCTTAGTTCACTAACCGTTCCAATAATGTCGTCAGTGGTTAGTGCAATATGTTGTACGCCAGAGCCATTATAGAAATCCAGGTATTCTTCAATCTGAGATTTCTTTTTTCCTTCAGCGGGTTCATTGATTGGAAACTTGATATATCCATTGCCATTGGAAACCACTTTGGACATAAGGGCTGTATAGTCTGTGGAAATATCCTTATCGTCAAAGGTCAATAATAATTTGAACCCCATAACGTCTTCGTAAAACTTCACCCATTTATTCATTTCACCCAGTTCAACATTACCAACACAATGGTCCACATACTTAAGGCCCACTGGCTTGACTTCCATAAGGGATGTTCTCGCTTCGTATGTCGGAAGGAAAGGTCCTAAGTAATCTCGGCGTTCTATAAAGGTATGGATCGTATCTCCATAGGTTGCGATGCTGGAAGTAACTACTTTCCCGTGCTCATCTTCTATTGTTTTCGGCTCATGAACCGCCTTAGCACCTCTCTTCACAGTTTCCTGAAAGGCTGAGGTAGCATCGTCAACCCAAAGTGCCAGAACTTTCACGCCATCTCCATGTTTTTTAACATGTTCAGAGATAGGGTTATTGGCACCTAACGCCGTGGTAAATACAAAACGTAGTTTGTCTTGCTGCAATACGTAGGATGCACGATCCTTTACGCCAGTTTCGGGGCCAGCGTAAGCAATCAGCTTAAAGCCAAAAGCGGTTTGGTAAAAGTAAGCTGCCTGTTTGGCATTGCCTACATAAAATTCTACATGGTCAGTTCCTTTGATGGGTAGGAAATCTGTTTTTTCACTGTGTTCAGGTTTCATGGATGTTGTCATGATCGGTTAGTTTAATATGGTGTTGGTGATATAGAGAAATGTTTCCCCTTTGTTAATAATAACCTCAGAAGGATATTTATAATTTACGGTCTATAAAAGTATCCTTAGTGAGGATGTAAGATTCTATAAGAACTTTAGTAGATCGGTAGGATTTTTAATCCACACATTACATCTTTGTTTAGGCTCCAAGTCCTCACAATATAAAAGGAGAAAAAAAAGAGTACAAACATGTAATACTATTCTCTAAAGGGTAATAAAACAGAAGATAGTATTTTTTAAAAGAGACATTTTTACCGATAATTTTTTTGCTGTTTCTGCTTGTTTAACCTTGTTTTATTGTTGATTTATAGAGAATTATTACTTGTGTGGGCTACTTGTTTTTAAAGTAGTATCATGATGTAAGGAGCGTGTGTTCTTACATTCATATGGAGTATAACTATAACAAGCTCTTAAGAGAAGGTAAGGATTCCTTCTTTATACAGGGTTTTACCTAATGATTATTATTTTTAAACTAAACTAGCATGAAGGATTTTATTCCGACCTATAGCCTGGATAACTTTAATCGAGCGTCTTCTTCCAAGAAGGCTTCTTATCAGGTGGAGGTATTCGATGCCAACAGACATTTTAAGGTACAGTACCCTCATCGACATGATTTTTTTGAAGTGCTTTTTCTGACACAAGGTACCGGCAATCATATTATTGATGATAAAGTATATGCCATTACCCCTCCGTGTATTTTCTTTCTTAGCCCAGGACAGGCCCATAAGTTGGAGTTGTCAAAAGATATCAAAGGGTATATCTTTCTATTTACATCGGAGTTTTACTTACTACACAAAACCAATAAGAATAAACTATTGGAGTTGCCATTCTTTTTTAACGTACAACATGAGAATGCACCTTTGTTAATTTCCTCTCCCAATGATCTGAGTTTTATTCAGATGTTATTTGAAAAAGGTTGTGAGCAAATTAAACAAGGTACAGACGAAATAGAGATTATGAATTCTCTGCTAGACCTCCTGTTAAACTACTGTAACCACATCTATCCCAGAGAGATGAAAGAAATAGCTTCTTCTAAAGGACAGTTATTGGTCAGGAAGTTTCGACAACTTATTGAGGAAATGTACCATACGAATGCCGGCATACAACAGTATGCAGACGCATTGAATATCACCCCTAATCATTTAACCCAAACGGTAAGACAAGTGACTGGGCGAACCTCTTCAGATCTCATAAAAGATAAGATGTTACTGGAAATCAAGCGATTACTTATTCATACAGATCTAACAGCAACAGAAATAGCTCATCAATTGAACTATAGTGATCAGTCTTATTTTACCAAGTTCTTTAAAAAGGCGACAGGGGTAACGCCTACCGAGTTTCGAAAGAAATCCATGAAAAGTACCTAAACTACCATCAATTAAACAATTTTGAAACAAAGGAATTGATCACCTTTGCTTAAGATCAAAGAAGAAAAGTGTAGAGAGGCGATTTTTAAGAAAAGAAATTAAACTGTTTTCATAACAAATAAAGAATAAAACACATGGCAAATTATTTTAACACATTGTCGCTTAGAGAGCAATTACAGCAATTGGGTACAGCTGAATTTTTGGATAACTCAGAATTCGATAAAGGCGTAGATGCGTTGCTAGGCAAAAAGATTGTTATTGTAGGTTGTGGTGCTCAGGGTTTGAACCAAGGCTTGAACTTGAGAGATTCAGGATTGGATGTATCTTATGCGTTAAGAGCACAAGCAATTGAAGAGAAAAGAGCTTCTTGGAAAAATGCGACAGACAATAACTTTACAGTAGGTACTTATGAGGAGTTGATCCCGTCAGCAGATTTGGTAATTAACCTTACGCCAGATAAGCAACATACAGCGGTAGTAAACCAAGTAATGCCATTGATGAAACAAGGAGCAACACTTTCTTACTCACACGGTTTCAATATCGTAGAGGAAGGAATGAAAGTTCGTGAGGATATTACGGTAATCATGGTAGCTCCTAAGTGTCCAGGTACAGAAGTAAGAGAGGAGTACAAAAGAGGATTTGGTGTTCCTACGTTGATCGCAGTACACCCTGAGAACGACCCAGAAGGAAAAGGATGGGATCAGGTAAAAGCATATTGTGTAGGTACAGGTGGTCACAGAGCAGGGGTATTGAAGTCATCTTTCGTAGCAGAGGTGAAGTCAGACCTTATGGGTGAGCAAACAATTCTTTGTGGTTTGTTGCAGACAGGTTCTATCCTTTGTTTCGACAAAATGGTTGAGAAAGGATTGGACGCAGGATATGCAGCAAAACTAATCCAGTACGGATGGGAGACTATCACAGAGGCATTGAAGCACGGTGGTATCACAGGGATGATGAACCGTCTATCTAACCCTGCTAAGATCAAAGCATTTGAGTTGTCTGAGGAGTTGAAAGACATCATGCGTCCATTGTTCCAAAAGCATCAGGACGACATCATGAGTGGTCACTTCTCTAGCACAATGATGGCTGACTGGGCTGCAGATGATAAAGATCTATTGACTTGGAGAGCGGCTACAGGTGAGACAGCATTTGAGAAAACGGCAGCAGGTGAGGTAGAAATCGCTGAGCAAGACTACTTCGAGAATGGTGTATTGATGGTAGCAATGGTAAAATCAGGAGTAGAGCTAGCATTCGAAACCATGACAGAGTCAGGGATCAAGGCAGAGTCTGCTTACTATGAGTCATTGCACGAAACTCCATTGATTGCCAACACGATCGCTCGTAAGAAACTATTCGAAATGAACCGTGTGATCTCAGATACTGCAGAGTATGGTTGTTACCTATTCGACCACGCATGTAAGCCACTATTGGCGGACTTCATGACAAAGGTTGATCTAGATATCATCGGTAAAGCATTTATCGAAGGCAAAGGACTAGGAGTAGATAACCAAGAGCTGAACAAAGTGAATGATGCAATCATCAGTCACCCAATCGAGGCAGTAGGTAAAAAACTTCGTGGTGCAATGACTGCCATGAAAGCAATTAGCCTAGAGACTGCTGAGAAAGAAGCAGTATTGGCATAAGCGCTAGCGTAAGATAGAAATTAACGGTATACAGGTACGGCCTACATCAATTCCATTGGTGTAGGCCGTTTTTTTTGTTCATGCTGTTGAATTGAGCTTCGCTCGTTCATATTGTTTAGTTGATTGTTTAGCGAAAGTGGATGTAGATGCTTGCCTCACGGCAAGCATGGCACGTGGCCAATAGTAATACTACAGCCTGGTCAAGGAGTTCAGCTTTTCAGCGAGGTACGAGCGAAAAGCGCTCCTTGACCAAGCGGTTTACCACTGCCGTTTAAGAGAGATTAGTGTAAAATAGCAAGGTCCCAGAGCGATGCTATACAAGAACAGGACTACCTGAAAAAAATCATTCTTCCTTGTATAGCATCTGAACGCTGGGACCAGGCGTTGGACTATAACTTCTGAACTATCAGAGTGAGTAAATAATTGAAAATTGAAAATGAATCATTGAAAATTAAAAATTAACTCCCCACTTCATCAATCGCTTCCAAAATAACCTTACAGGCATATCGGATTTCTTCCTCTGTAATCACCAAAGGAGGGGCGATACGGAAGGCATATGGCGTGGATAGGAACCAATAGGTAATTACACCTTTTTCAATACAACGCATCACGACCTTGTTGACTAACTCAAAGTCTTCCATGTCAATCGCAAACATAAATCCCTTGCGGCGGATTTCTTTTACGGCAGGGTGTTTCCCTAAAAGGTCTTCAATCAATTGCCCTTTTTGCTCAACGTCCTCGATCAGGGTTTCTTCCTGTAGTGTTTTTAGGGTAGCGTTAGCTGCGGCACAACATACCGGATGACCACCAAAGGTGGTGATATGTCCCAGAATAGGGTTGTGAGAAAGCGTTTGCATCATTTCCTTAGAAGAGATAAAAGCGCCCATGGCCATTCCTCCCGCCATACCTTTTGCGATGGTCAATACATCAGGGACTACATCGAAGTGCTCAAAGGCAAAGAGCTTTCCAGTACGGCCAAAACCAGTTTGGATCTCATCAAAGATCAAGACGGCTCCCACTTCATCGCAGCGTTGACGAAGGGCTTTCATATAAGCTACATCAGGAATACGAACTCCTGCATCTCCCTGTATAGGTTCTACAATCACACCAGCAGTCTTTTCCGTGATATGCTGTAGGTCTTCCATGACATTAAAGTCAATGAAACGTACGTCTGGAAGCAAAGGACGAAAAGCAGATTTCTTCATCTCATTTCCTGAGACACTCAGAGAACCATGCGTATTGCCGTGATAAGAACGGTTAAAGCTTACCAACTCTGTTCTTCCTGTATAGCGTTTAGCGAGCTTTAGGGCTGCTTCATTGGCTTCGGTACCAGAGTTGACAAAATAAGTACAGTTTAGGTTATCGGGAAGTGCATCTACTAATCGTTTGGATAGATCGGTTTGTGGTTTTTGCACAAACTCTCCATATACCATCACAAAAAGGTATTTGTCTACTTGTTCCTTGATGGCTTGGACCACATTAGGGTGACAATGTCCCAAGTTATTGACGGAAATTCCGGAGATTAAATCCATATATCGTTTACCATCAGGGCTGTACATGTAGACGCCCTTGGCATATTCTATCTCTATTCCCAAAGGATATGGGGAAGTAGGGGCTTGTAGCTCCTCAAAAATCTCTCTGTTGTTCATGCTACCTTTCAATTTTTTGCAAAGGTAACTTTAAAGGTAAAAAGTAAAAAGTAAAAGGTAAAAAGGTAGGGGCGACTCTTGTGGTCGCCCGTCATCAGAGGTGAAAAAGCGACTCCATGTGGTCGCCCGTTATTTGACTGTTTTCCTAAGCTCTCTTGATATTTAGGCAAAAGGAAAGAAAATCCTTTTTCATATCCCGATACAGTTTATTGAAGCGATACATTCGATTCCCCATCTCGGACTGATGTCGGAACAATCGCTTCGTAGCTCTCTGAGGGTTTTTACCTACTTCCTCTGCAAGTTCATGTTCCTGAATCTTGATATCATGATAGAGTTGGTCTATCACTTCCTTTTGAACGATAAACTTGTTTTGAATCTGCTCCAGTCGGGCTTTCATACGACTGCTTTTGATTCTTTTAGCGAGCTTTTCCAATCGAGCTTCATAGCGATTGACCTGTTCCTTAAAAAAGGTTAGCTCTTCCATCCACTTAAGATGGTAAAGGTGAAGGGTGTTGATATTAGAGGTGCTCATAAGGGTATAATAGTTAAGTGTCTATATAAGATGTATTTAGAGTATATAACAGAAGGCGTCACATTTTTAATAAATCGCCTCAATTTTTATATCTCGGTCATTCACGGTGAGGGTATCTCCAGGTGCCAATCCCAATACTTTTTCATAAACAGGAGCATCATGAGCGATTCCCAATAGTTTTTTATCCTGATAGGTGATTGGAGTAAAGGTCGTTCCAACGATCAAAAATTTATCGACAGTCTCTATGATGTTGCCTTTCTTGATGTGACCATTTCCAGAGGTGCCCCGACTCAAGCTTTTGATTTCTTCCAAGTGTAAGGCAAGCTGATCAATGGTTTCGTTGCTTAACGTAACATTAGCAATCTCAGTTTCCATATTGCTTTCAATAAAGTCCGTAGAAGTATCATCATCATGGGTAATATCGGAGATGTCTTCTTTTTGCGTATTGCGGAAAGCAGAAAGCCTTTCTTCAATACTTTGAATCAGGAATTGGTAAATTTCTTCTCTTCGACTTTTCATGGATTTGGCTGACTAAAATAACCGAATATATCTATCTACTTCGTGAACGTGTACCAATGTTGAATAGTTTCTCCCAACGCATTTCTATAATAGATGACCATAGTATCCAATTTGAGTTGATCCCCATCATTTTTTAAGGAGGTCTTCTCGTTGAAATTGGTGATCATAATTAACAAACGTACGAATAACACATAAAAGCTGAATGCCATGAAAATTCAAATGACCTATTGGAAAAAACGCTCTCAGGATGAAGTGGCGAGTGAAATCAAGTCTGCACTGCAAAACAATGTTGACTTCGCTAATACCCCTTCATTAGGGTATCCTGCTTCTCGACTAGATGAAAAAGTATTTACCAATGAAAACCTATACCTAGGGAATATGCCCGTACTTCAGGCATATATGGCCAACCCCAATCATATCGGCTGCCATACCTTTGGTACCTCAGAGTATGCTTCCAAAGGAACACAAGCTTTGGAAAAGGAACTGCTCAACATGGTTGCCTGTGACCTGTTTAAGATGAAGGAGGGAGATTATGATGGTTATGTTTCTTCCGGAGGGACAGAAGCGAATCTACAGGCAGTATGGATGTATCGCAATTACTTTTTGAGAGAGAAAAATGCAAACCCATCAGAAATTGCCATTATAGCATCAGAGGATTCTCACTTTTCAATAGCCAAGGCTGCTAACCTACTGATGCTGGATTACATTCAGATTCCAGTGCATACAGAAGAGCGTTCCGTGAAAGCATCGGCTTTTGAGGCCTTGATGAACGATGCCTTGATGAGTGGAAAGAAATATTTCATCGTCATTTCCAATATGGGAACAAGCATGTTTGGCTCGGTAGATAATCCTGATATCTATACTAACTATATGCAAGAGAGGGGGCTATCCTTTAAACTACATATTGATGCTGATTTTGGAGGATTCATTTATCCTTTCAATGAATTGGAGAATCATATTGATTTTAATAACCCACATATCAGCTCTATTGCGGTAGATGCACATGAAATGCTACAAGCACCTTTTGGTACAGGAATATTTATCTGTAGAAAAGGCTTAATTGAGAATGTACTGGTGAATGATAAGTCTTATGCAGATGGGGTGGATCTAACGGTTTGTGGAAGTCGTTCAGGAGCTAATGCAGTTGCTTTATGGGCTATCCTAAGTACCTATGGGCCACATAAGTGGTATGAGAAAATCAGTATTTTATTAATGCGAACGGACTGGTTCTGCAAGCGTTTGGATGAACTAGGTATCAAGTACTATCGTGATCCTCGCATGAATATCATCTCCATTCATGCGGAATATATCACCAAGGAGATTGCAGAACGTTTTCAGTTAGTCCCTCAAAAGAAAGAAATCAACAACACATGGTATAAGGTACTCATCATGAGTCATGTGGAGATGGAGCACCTGAAAGAGCTGCTGCTAAGTCTTGAGGAGCAGGCGATGATTTCTTAGTGGTTTATCGTTTACCGGTTATCGCTTATCGTTTAAGAAAATGTTGCCCCATGATTGCCTATTGTTTCTGGTTCAAATAACTTTCTTAACCGATAACCGATAACCGATAACCGATAACCGATAACCGATAACCGATAACCGATAACCGATAACCGATAACCGATAACCGATAACCGATAACCGATAACCGATAACCGATAACCGATAACCAAAAATTGAAAATTAAAAATTCCCAGAAGGAATATCATTGAGGTTAATCATTTAATCTTAATTATATTCCTTTTTCCTTTATGGTCTATTCACTATTAATTAAATCAAACAAACTTACCAATGAAAAGATCATTAGTTTGGCTATCCCTATTGTTAGGAATGTCAACATCTATGTACTCTTGTGACTCTAAATCTCAGACGATGAACGAAGGGATTTCTTCTGCTTACTCTCCTAAACCTTATGTGGAACTGAAGCATCCAGAGTGGAGTAAGAATGCCACCATTTATGAGGTAAATGTCCGTCAGTTTACAGAGGAAGGAACATTTAAGGCGTTTGAAAGTCATTTGCCTCGTTTAAAGGAAATGGGAATTGATATAATCTGGCTGATGCCTATTCATCCGATTGGGGAAGAGAATAGAAAAGGGGAGTTGGGGAGTTACTACTCCGTCAAAGATTATTACGGGGTGAACCCTGAGTTTGGTACGATGGAGGATTTCAAGGCCTTGGTCGATAAGATTCATGAGATGGGGATGTATGTCATTATTGATTGGGTGGCTAATCACTCGGCTTGGGACAATGCATTGGTTAAGGAGCACCCGGAGTGGTATACTCGTACGCCTGAAGGAAATTTCCAGCCTACTCCTTGGTATGATTGGGATGATATTATCGATTTTGATTACGATCAGCCTGGGATTAGAGAATATATGACAGAGGTGTTGAAATATTGGGTAAAAGAGACCAATATTGACGGATATCGTTGTGATGTAGCAGGGTTTATTCCAGTTGACTTTTGGGACAATGTTCGTAAGGAATTGGATGCCATCAAGCCCGTATTTATGTTGGCGGAATGGGAATCGAGAGATTTACATAAAAATGCTTTCGATATGACCTATGCATGGAGCTTATGGGATGAGTTGCATGAGGTGACAACCAAAGGAAAATCAAGATACCGATTGGTGGAGTATATGGCGCATGATGTCAATACATTCCCCAAAGATGCCTACCGTATGACGTTTACGGATAATCATGACAAAAACTCATGGGAAGGAAATCAGTATGCTAATTTTGGAGAAGGATTAGAGGTATCCATAGTGATGGCTGCTACGGTAAATGGAATGCCTTTGGTATACAGCGGGCAGGAAGCTGGACTGGATCGTTCCTTAAAGTTTTTTGATAAAGATTTGATAGAATGGAAGGAACACCCCAATGCTCAGTTATACAAAACCTTATTTGATCTAAAACACCGTAATAAAGCATTGTGGAATGGAGCTGCAGGAGGAGAGATGCAGCGCATCTATTCTGATAAGATGGATCAGGTGATCTCATTTGTTCGTGAGAAAGAAGGACATCGTGTGATGCCTATCCTTAATTTCACTGATCAGGAAGTTACGGTGACGTTGGAAACAGCACATTATGCAGGTAGGTACCAGGAGTTGTTCTCTGGGACATCATATACTTTGAAAGGAAAAGATAAACTAACCTTGAAACCTTGGGGGTATATAGTACTTTATCAAGAATAAAATAGAGCGTTTTAATGACATAGTGATTTTCATAATTGTCCTATTTAAGCCACTCCCATAGATTATTGGAGTGGCTTTTCATGTAAGGATTTTTTGATTCTTGCCTAAATTTTGGGAACTTCAAGGATCTGAATATGTGTGGGATATCCTTTACGATCTCAAAACCCTAACCCATGTATTGTTAGATTTTTTATCACAGCAGTAGGGGATATCATAGGCATAAGCATCATACTCTTAGCACATGCAGTGTATTGATGTTTATGAAAACAGTAAGCTTAACAATTGGTTATGAAGACAAACAACGCTACCCTGTTTTACAGGAAACTACTAATGCTACTATTCATCCAATGTCTAGTATGCAGTTGCTTTACCATGTTATATGCCCAAAATAAGAGGTGTGCAGGTGTGGTAAAAGATAAAGATTCTGGTGAACTACTTCCTTTTGCAACCCTATATCTTCAATCTGATAAAAAAGTAGGAACAACTACGGATATGAATGGTACATTCGCTTTTGAGTTGCCATCTTCTGTTACCCGTAAAGATTCTATCGTTGTTACTTTTATTGGTTATGAAACATTGAAATTACCCATTCGCAGGCGAATGGTGAATATGAAAATTGCCTTGTCCACTGCTTCCGAACAATTGGATGAGGTGACCGTAGTGGCCGGAGAGAACCCCGCAATTGAGGTCATCAATAAAGCAAGGGCACTGGAGGATCGTCAACGAAAGGAAGGGAAGCCTTGGGAGACCATACGGAATACACAGATCTCTTGGTCGATGACGGAGTTTCCGGATAGATATAAGGGATTGCTGGAGAACGCTAAAAAAACATTGGCAAGTACTGATAGTACTATTGAAGACGTACCGGTGTTTGCGGCTCAATACCGTACGCACCGACAGTCGGTGACTGGAGGTGCGATACAGGATACGGTTATATCGGAGCAAAAGAGAGGGTTAGGTTTTGATGCGGATGGTGTTTTTGGAAAAATCATAGGGGATAATGGGCGTGTAATTGACGATTTATTTGCCAGTAATATTATTGTGATCGATAAGGGAATACCGTCACCACTTTCCCCTTTTTGGAGACAATACTATGAGGCTTACCTTTCGGATGTACCTGTGATGCTCGATGGTATGGAGTGTCTTCATATTGCCTTTGAGCCTTTTACACCTTCTACGCTTGCCTTTGAAGGAGATTTATGGTTTAATCTGCAAGACACGGCTCTTGTAAAAGTGGATATGCAGCTTTCTACTGCAGCGGCAACGAATTTCTTGTCCGGATTCACTTTGGAACAAAAGAGAGTGAAAAATGAGGTAGGAGAGTATCAGGCAGTATATACGTCCTATACACAGCGGTTGACCAATTTGCCATTGGTACCAGAAGTTAAGGCATCTTATGAAATCCATGAGCAAATAGGTAGGCCAATATTGAATCAGGTGGCTACAGATACGGCCTTGAAAGGTGAAGGAGAATTGACAATGGGAAAAGTGGAGTGGAAGCAGGATACCTTTCAGGCGATAGAAACTTTGGAAAAGAAAAGTCGTATCGGGCTATACGCACAGATGGCTAACGTAGGAGGGACGGGGTATTATGAAACCAAGTATTTAGAGTTTGGTCATATCCTCAATGTATTGATGTTTAATGATGTAGAAGGAGTCAGAACAGCGATCGGAGCGATAAATAATACCCTGGCTGACGGACATCTATACTTGAATGCTTATGCAGGCTATGGTTGGAAGGATAAACGTTGGAAGTACCTTGGGGATGTAAAGTATATTTTCAATGAAGACCGCAAGCATATTCTTGGATTAAAAGCCTTGGAGGACGTGACACCACTGGCTATGGTTGGATTTGAACGAAATCATCTCAATTTTAGTCAGTTGCAGCAATATGGTAAGATGTCAGAGAAAGCTCCTTTCTATTACCGAAATATAGAACTGTCGTACACAAATAACTTGCACCCTGATTGGATGTTATCTACCTATCTTAATAGAAGAAGTTTTGAGGAGGTGCCTACAGTAGGGACAGAGCAAGTGGTAGGTCCACAATATACATCTGAAGAAGGAAGTATAGAGTTACGTTGGTCTTATCAGGATCGAAGTGCCTATAACAAGAATTTCCGTTTGCTTAGAAAAGGAGGGCAACGCTTTCCAGAGGTACGATTGGGGTATACCTTGGGGCAAGTGCACAATAATATTACTTTAGAGACCTTACCTTTTCAAAAGGTCTACTTCTCACTATCGCATAAATATGCTCCATTGTTTCCTTGGGGAGGAGAGACTTCTTACAGAGTACAAGCAGGAGCGGTTCTTAATGAAGTACCTTATCCTTATTTGAAATATCATCAGGGGCTATCCGGCTATGTAGCTACTTTCGGTGCGCATCATATGATGAACCCTTTTGAGTTTGTCAGTGATTATTATGGAGAGCTATTTATACAACACTTATTCAAAGGTACGATAATGGGTAAAGTACCAGGATTGCGATGGATACACCAAAAGACAGGAGTTAACCTTATGTTTGAGTCTACGATTGCTTGGGGAGGTATGACGGATAAAAACCAGCAATATAACAGGGAGTTATTTTTAGGAGATGATTTACAAACAGGAGAGGAAACAGGAGTACAATCTATGGACCCATCCATTCCCTTCGTGGCAGTAGGCTATGGGATCAACAATATTTTTAAGTTAGCCTTTATAGAGTATTGGCACCGATTGACATATCGAGATGTCAATTATGCACATCAGAATGAAGGGATAAAGGTAGGACTGTTATTTAGACTGTAAAATAAAAAACATGAGTCATCCCTTAAATGTTAATATGGGATGACTCATTTTTCTAGCTTTAAAAAGCGTTGTCTTTAAAATCTATACTGTCGATTACTCATAAGTGATACTCTGCGTAAGGATAATATTAGTAGGGGAAGCTTTAGGAGCTACTTCAATTAAGTTAGGGAAACCACTGTCATTATACCCATTGCTGTAAATGATAGACTGGTTAGCAAATAGTTGAGGGATATTACTGACAGTTGTTTTAGCAGTTAATGCATTTTGGTAGGAAGTAGGAACGTAGATTAACAAGAAGGTTGGAATATCCAATACTGATAAATTGATATATAGTGCTTCCGTACTTAGGATATCAATAGGACCAAGCTCTTCCAACGCTGCCCACTGATGGCTCTGCTCCGTATCATAAGAGTTAAGAAACTCAAATACAGGAATATCGTCTAGGTCTTGTATACTGATGTAGTCGATGTTTCCATTAGGATCTAGCGTAACAAGGGTATTTAGAATAGCAGAATTTTGGTCATCAGCCCAATTTAGGCTATACCCAGTCATCATATTCTCATTATCATAATTGAAGTTCAGGTACATGACAGGTGTGACACCCGTTGTTCTCATATTACTGCGTAGATCATTGATTTTCTCCCATTGCTTTTCCAGCTCTGGAGAAGAAGGAGAAGCTAAATGACTGAATTGCTCTCTAATAGCTGCAGAAGCTGCAGGCTCAGGATCTTCCGTTTCTTCGAAAAGCACATCCCAGTAACTCACTAAAATACGGTCAACTTGTCCGTTGCTGTATTCGTATGCATACTCTGTGAAAGCTTCTTCACCACTTTGGAACTGTAGATAAAGCGTATAGGTGTCAATTTTGTTGTCATCGTTGTAAGTGAAGACTCTGCGGCCAAGTTGACTGCCACCTGCTGTAATGATCTGTTCGGTCAATAAACCTTCTGTGTAGATATAAGATAGGTCAATTGTGGAAGAGCTGCCTTGATAGCTTTCCATTGTAGGAAGCAGTTTATTGGCATCTTTATCTGAGTTACAGCCAATGATAAGCACGCCCAGAATAAGTAGACTGAATAAGGTTGAAATTCTTTTCATCAGAATGATAATAATGGATTGAACAAAATGTTGATGGGTTAGGAGCATGATTTGATCTCTTGCTTGTTCCTTACGTTAACCTATATTACATAAAAAGCATATGGAGGAGAAGTTTAGGAAATCACGACAAGTGTAAGATTGTAAAAGGGTAGGGAGTTTGCGTTGAGAATAATCGATGTGTTTTATGTTAAAAATAATATTTGATAACGTTTAACTCCTTAATTGATAGTAGGTATGGGATTATTTAAGGAATAATATAGTATCATAAGAAGAGAGGTAGGATGTGCTTTTTTATTGGGGTTTAACGAAGTGTAGCTCAAAAAACGATCACATTTATTTTTTCATCAAAAGAAGTCAGTAGCTTTCTACTGTAGAAGAGAGGTTGTAATATTTGAGGTTTAGGTTTTATACTAGTTGAATTATCCGTATTTTCGAATCCTTATTGGGGTGACCCAAAAAAATGTCATGATCGATGTGATCGAAAGAACGCATCGTTTAGCATTGCACATCTATCATCAATTATTGAAGATTATTTTATATGTCATTTGAAGTTAGAGGGAAACTGGAAGTAATTTATCCAGAACAGCAAATCTCAGAGAAGTTTAAGAAAAGAGAGTTTGTGATTGAGGTTCAAAGTGGAATGTATCCTCAGTTTATTAAAATGCAGCTGACGCAAGATCGTTGCGCTTTAATCGATAACTATCAGGTAGGTCAGGAAATTATGGTATCCTTTGATCTTAAGGGTAGACCTTATCAAAAAGATGGACAGACGATCTACTTTACCAATATTGAAGCTTGGAGAGTAAGTGGTGTAGAGGCCCCTTCGGCACAGAGTCCAATGTCGGATGACGTACCACCACCGCCACCACCCGTTGGAGGTGATACAGGTGGAGAGTTGCCATTCTAAGGAAAGAATAACTTAAAAAAAGGAGGTTGCTGTTTCTACAGCAACCTCCTTTTTTTGTTGAGGCCACTTGCGTGGCTGGTTGAGTAACGCAAGCGTTGTTGAGAGGTGCAAAGCACCACTCAACTTCTCAACAGGTTAGTACAGCTTAAAGATGTAAGCCCCATAAGCAGGGATTTCCATCTTAATACCTTTGGTGCTTGCTTCCTCCAGATCAATACCAAGCTGGGTGTTACCCAAAAGATCTTGAATTGTGCTGGCATCTTTCTTCTTCATAGTTTTTTGAATGTCGTCAGGAATGACAATATGTGCTTCCTTTGCTTCATCACTAAAGTTGGTCACAACAAGTACAGCTTCCTCTTTGTCATGAAGACGAATATAGCTGTAGACATATTTAGTGTCATAAGAAGGATTGTCAAGATTGATTGGTTGTAAGTCAATCAACTCCCCATCTTGAAGTGCTTTTTCTTCCATGGTAACCTTCATCAATTGTGTATAGAAGGCTCTTAGTTCTTTTTGCTCTTCAGATAATTGTCCTCCATCATATTGATGTCCATTGACCCATTTTTGGTGTTCTGGAACTCCCCAGTAATCAAAAATAGTCGTACGTCCATCATCATTGCTAAATCCAGAAGCTCCTTTGCCCGGCTCACCTACTTCTTGTCCGAAGTAAATCATTACAGGACCAGTACCTAAAGTAGCACTTACGGTCATACCAGGAATACCAGCTTTTGCAGTACCTGCGAAATCTGGAGAGGCAATACGCTGCTCATCATGATTCTCCAAGAAGCGAAGCATATGGTTATTGATATCTTCCATACCTTTCCATACCTGAGTGAAGTGCTCCGCCGTTGATCCATCACGGTGTGACATCACAGCTCTCAAAGAGTCATACATACCCACTTTATCGTATAAGTAATCAAACTTACCTTCGTGAATATAGTCACGGTAAGCATTAGGATTATAGATCTCAGCAATAAAGATAATATCAGGATTAATCTTCTGAATTTGAGGAATCATCCATCCCCAGAACTCTACGGGTACCATCTCAGCCATATCACAACGGAAGCCATCTACTCCTTTGTTTGTCCAATAAGTAAGGATCTCCAAAGTCTTTTTCCAAGTGGATGGTACAGGGTCAAAATGCTTGCTGGCATTTTCCAAGTGATTGACACCATAGTTCAAACGAACAGTCTCAAACCAATCGTGCTCACTTGGTTGCGCCGTTACGGCACCATTTCCAGATACTTTGGCAGGGGATTCCTTGAATTTTCCATCGGCAGTAGGGAAAGGTTTTCCTCCCAATGGCTTATAGTTGGATGGAACTTTGAAATCTTCTCCAGCGATATAATAGAAGTTATTTTGCGGATCAAAGCCAACAGTTGTATTGTCTGTTGCTCCGAAATCTTCGACACCTTCCGGCTTTACATCAGAGTGGTAGTCTCTGGCTACGTGGTTAGGAACAAAGTCGATGAGTACCTTAAGCCCGTTATCGTGTGTACGTTGAATCAGGCTTTCGAATTCTTTCATTCTATTAGGTACCTCAACGGCCATATCAGGGTTGACGTCATAGTAATCCTTGATGGCATAAGGGGATCCTGCACGTCCTTTTACCACGTCAGCATCATCCAAAGGAATGTCAAATTTTGTGTAATCAGTAATTACTGCATGTTCAATGACTCCAGTATACCATACGTGTGTGGCACCCAGATCCTTGATTCCTTGTAACGCTTTATCATTAATATCATTAAACTTTCCGACGCCATTTTCTTTAAGTGTACCCCAAGGAACATTCGTAGTATTGGTGTTACCAAAAAGGCGGGTCATCATTTGGTAGACAACAAATTTATGTCCTTTCTCATCCTCTGCCATCTTTTCAGTAGTATTGTTCTCAGTTTGCGCTTGGTCGTTTTTGCTGCAACTGGAGAGTTGGAGAATTGTAAAAATTCCCAAAACACCCAGTGTGAGGCGTAATGTTTGCATAAGATTATTCTTTATTGTTTAACTGTATAGATTTGATGCAGCAAGGTACATAATGTCTTTAGGGTTTTTCAGAGACAAATGTCATTTATTGGATATTTTTTTATCACTTTAATGCTATTTACCACCTTATGTTGGTATTTTGTGATAGAAAAATAGTATTACTCTAATAAAATGAAGAAAGCAATGGCGACATTTAAAAAAATTGTTGGGATAACCATTTTGGGTTTGGTAGTATTGGGACTAGGAGTATTCCTCTTCTTATACAATGTACCTTATAGCGAAGGTTCCCGTTCCGGAGTGGTGATGAAGATGAGTAAAAAAGGAGTTTTATTAAAAACTTATGAAGGCACCTTGAATGTAGAAGGGATCGATACCTACAACAAGAAGGGCTCTATGTCTTCGGTATGGTATTTCTCTGTAGACAAGGGAAGTGATGAGTTGATTCAACAACTTGAAAAAGCTTCCTTGAAAAATAAGAGGGTACAATTGAGATACAAAGAGTTGTACACCAAGTTTTTCTGGAGGGGGGATACCCGTTATTTTATCACTGATATTATCTACGATATGGAGGAAGAGCAAAAGCGTCTGCCAGTGCAGGATTCCTTGCCTTCTCCAGCAAGCAATAATCCATAAATTATAACCATAATTATGAAACAAGTATACCTCATCCGTCATGCCAAGGCTGAAAAAGTCTTTTCAGGGTTTTCTGACTTTGAAAGGACGCTTTCCCAAAAAGGTATTTTTGATGCCACTCGTTTGGGAGGAGCACTAAAGCAAAAGAAAGTTCATTTTGATAAACTATACTTTAGTCCAGCGTTAAGGACTACACAAACAGCCGAACTCCTACAGGAACAAATGAGTTTATCCACAGGCATTATGGAAGAGGTACCCATGATTTACAATAGTTCTGCAGCTAGCTTGTACCGATTTCTTTGTCAACTGAATGATCAGGAAAATGTGGTGGGAATTGTTGGACATAATCCTGCATTGACTCACTTTCTGGAGTTTATCACTTGCGAAGAAGGAATTCATTTTCCAACCTCTGGCTGCGTACAAGTACAATTTGACGTAAGTGGTTGGGAGGAAATCATGCAGGGCTTAGGGGAGATTAAATCAATGGAAGGAATGGGATGAGGGGGGGTAATGAAGAATGAAGAATGAAAAATGAGGAATAAAGAGTGGGGGCATTCTTTATTTCTCTTTTTTGTTTTCGGTTGTTATGGATAAAGGATAAAGGATAAAGGATAAAGGATAAAGGATAAAGGATAAAGGATAAAGGATAAAGGATGTTATTTTTTCTTCCTCTACTATTGCACTTACATCTTGTTAAAAAATAAACAAATATATTGACTAAGGTTAATAATTTAACAATATTGCGTTAGTGTTTAGTAATTGAATAGATTCCAGAATGTCATTCCGTTCAATGAATACAGACTTATTTGGAGATGTTTTTATTTGACATTCTAATTTTTTGCAATTATTAAATAATACTTAATATTGTATCGGTTAGTGGAATAGTACAATTTTTTTTCTTGTTATAAGACAGAGACTAATCGTAGTTTCATTGACTATTTAATCACATACAACCATTAGGTGGCCATACAACCATATGACATCAAGCCATCAGAAAACAAATAGACAAACATTATGAGTAACATCTTGGAACAGATTTCTGAAAAAGAAGCAATCGCATTAGAAGACAAGTACGGGGCCCACAATTATCATCCATTGCCAGTAGTTTTGTCAAAAGGAGAAGGTGTATATGTATGGGACGTAGAAGGAAAGAAATATTTTGATTTCTTATCAGCTTACAGTGCCGTGAATCAAGGGCATTGTCACCCTCGTATCATCAATGCATTGATAGAGCAAGCGAAAACACTTACACTGACTTCAAGAGCATTTTATTCGGATAAACTAGGAGTGGCAGAAAAGTATATCTGCGATTACTTCGGGTTTGATAAAGTGTTGTACATGAATACAGGTGCAGAGGCCAATGAAACAGCCATTAAACTGGTGCGTAAATGGGGGTATACCAAGAAGAATATTCCTGAGGATCAGGCAGTAATTGTAGCTGTAGAAAGAAACTTCCACGGACGTACGACAACAATTATTTCGGCATCGACAGACCCAGTAGCAAAGAATAACTTTGGTCCATATATGCCAGGTTTTGAAGTGATTGCTTACGATGATCTGGATGCATTGGATAAGGCGTTACAAAACCCTAACGTAGCAGGTCTTTGGATCGAGCCTATTCAAGGAGAGGCAGGGGTATACGTCCCTCAAGAGGGCTACCTGAAGAAAGCAGAGGAGTTGTGTAAGAAACACAACGTATTGTTGATGATGGACGAGGTACAAACTGGAGTGGCACGTACCGGTAAAATGCTGGCTTCTGATCACGAAGACGTAAAACCAGACCTATTGATCTTGGGTAAAGCCATCTCTGGTGGAGCATATCCTGTATCAGCAGTGTTGGCTAACGATGAGGTGATGATGGTGTTAAAGCCAGGAGAGCATGGATCTACTTATGGAGGTAACCCATTGGCGATGGTCGTTGCAATGGAAGCGCTACAAGTGATCAAGGATGAGAACTTGATGGAGAATGCCGACAAGATGGGGCAATTGTTCCGTAAGCGTATGGGAGAGTTGTCTGAAAAATCTGACTTGGTAACATTGGTAAGAGGTAAAGGACTACTAAATGCCGTAGTGATTAACGATACAGAAGATAGTGATACGGCTTGGAATATCTGTGTAGCCTTGAAAGAGAACGGTTTGTTGGCAAAGCCAACACATGGAAATATCATCCGTTTCGCACCTCCTTTGGTAATCACAGAAGAGCAGTTGAATGCTTGTTGCGATATTATTGAGAAGACTATCTTGAGCTTCGAGAAGTAGTAAGGGCACCCCCTTGTGGTCGCTCCGACGAAGTGTAAAGAAAGAAGGTAAAGGATTATCTTTTTGAAGAAAAGGTTGTAGTGGAAACGCTACAACCTTTTTTACATAATTTTAACGGCTCACTGCTCACTGCTCACTGCCTAGGCTAGTCGTAGTGTCCACACTACGACTTATTTCATAACTTGAGCGTCCACGCTCAAGGATTTCACTCAATAAAATCCCGCATTTACCCTAAAAAATTATCCCGTTCGCCACAACCAAAAAAAAGTTTTTCAAATCGGAAATCTTTTTAGAACTCGGAGGGACGTTGTTTTTAATTTGTAAAAAACTGATAAAGAAATCATTACCGTATATTGTTATAAGAATTCTGTTAATTAACAAATATCATTCTTACCAAAAAGCATTGAACTTAGTCTTTTAAAAACAAGATTTCCTTCCTTATATTAGCGGTATAATTAAATTCCTTCACAAAAAAAACACATCAATAGCATATGAAAGTTACTGTTGTAGGTGCTGGTAATGTGGGTGCAACTTGCGCTGACGTACTAGCTTACAGAGAGATTGCAAACGAAGTAGTTCTAGTAGATATCAAAGAAGGATTTGCAGAAGGTAAAGCCTTGGATATCTGGCAAAAATCCCCAATCAACTTGTACGATACAAGAACTACAGGTTCAACGAATGATTATTCTAAGACGGCAGGTTCTGATGTAGTGGTAATCACTTCAGGTTTGCCTCGTAAACCGGGTATGTCTCGTGATGACCTAATCAAAACAAATGCTGGTATTGTTAAGACAGTAACTGAGAACGTGATCCAGCATTCACCTGAGGCAATCATCATCGTTGTTTCTAACCCATTGGACGTAATGACGTACCAAGCACACCTTTCATCGAAATTGCCAAGAACAAAGGTAATGGGTATGGCAGGTATCCTGGATACTGCACGTTACAGAGCATTCCTTGCTGAGGAGTTGAACGTATCTCCAAAAGACATCCAGGCTGTATTGATGGGTGGTCACGGTGATACAATGGTACCACTACCAAGATACACTACAGTAGGAGGTATCCCTGTAACAGAAATGATCGACGCTGACAAGCTTGACGCAATCATCGAGAGAACAAAATTCGGTGGTGGTGAACTAGTAAAACTAATGGGTACTTCAGCTTGGTATGCACCAGGTTCTGCAGCTGCTCAAATGGTAGAGGCGATCGTAAAAGACCAAAGACGTGTATTCCCAGTTTGTATCAAACTAGAGGGAGAGTACGGTATCGAGGACTGCTACCTAGGGGTACCAGTAATCTTGGGTAAAAATGGTGTTGAGAAAGTAATCGAGCTTGATCTTAACGAAGACGAGAAAGCATTGTTGGAAGAGTCACGTAAGCACGTAAGAGCGGTGATGGAAGCATTGGACAACATGCAAGAGGCTTAATCTGAGCCACTACAGTTTGTAGTATATTTAAAAAGCAGGATACCCGGATGGGTGTCCTGCTTTTTTGTTTACCATAACCATCTTTTAGAGGTAATAGGTAAAAAGGAATAGGTAATAGGTTGGTGGAGGTGTAATATTTTTACCACTGCACTGGTCGTAGCGTCCACGCTACGACCTAAAAACGTTTTTGGCGAGCGTCCACGCTCGGATGGTATGAGTGGAAAGTGGAGGTCGGTGATGGATTTATAGATCGAATAAAAAATCGTCGTGTTTCCTAAATAACCGCCATGTTCCGTATAGTGACGGGATGAATCCCGCCCCTATGTGATGTCACCCTTTCAGGGTTTTGGTAGCATACAACCCCTTTAGGGGTGACATATATTAGCCGTGGGTAGGGACGGTAAGTCTTTAACCCACGGTCTACGTATGAATAGCGTCCATTCCCCTTCGCAGTAACTATTCTTACGCAGACGATGGGTTGAAAACCCACCGCTATAATTGAAAATCCCATAAATGGGATTTTCAATTAGATTGAAAAGGATTTGTAGAACACAGTATTCCTTACACCCACATGCTTGTATAAAAAAATGGAAGGCTAGTAATTATAGTTAGCCTTCCATTGATATTGCCTACTCAGGCAGACTGTGTGAGGACGGGGGGGAATGATGAATACTCATCTTTTCTAAACCGTACTTCTTATAATTTATACTGTAGTCTTTTATTTGACTCGAAGTTTTTAAGTTATTCAAAATAACATTAACTCCCTTGAAAGTAGCTTTTGGCTCACTTGTATCACAATCACAAGCATATATATATAACCTTTTGCCACTTACTTTATAAAAAACTTCATTTGTATAAAAAATAAAGTCTTTATTTTTATCAGGAACAGTTATTGGAGTTTCAGAAAAAACGATCTCTTCGTGATTACTCGATATTCCCCAAATCTTTGCGCTTACATATATCTTTTTACCATTCGGCAGATTTAAAATTTTTATCTTCTCCTGTTGAGGAAAACCGCTTGTCCCTTGTTCTGTATTTTCTTTATCCACTTTTTTTTCTTGTTGCCTATCGTTACAATTAAAAAAAACACAAAGCAATGTAAAAAGCAATATCAGATTCATTCTTCTCATAGCACTACTTATTTTGACTTTCTCCAAATTTCCAACCCGCTCTACTCATTCTATATTGGTAGTTAACTTCCCCCCAAGTAGGTGCCACAAATTTGCTTTTATGAGAACTCATGTAGGTACCTAAAGTAACAATATCAAGCATTTGTACTTTTGAAAGCCGTTTTCCATGACTATTCTCAATATGTAATGCACCTGCCAATTTTTGGAAAGTTGTAAATGAAACCCCAACACCCATCATCGTTCCGCCTTCTGCATTATATCCTGCTAAAAAGTTACCAGCTGAACGAGACGTAGCATATTTACCATTTAACAAACCACCAACACTCTTGTAGTCTGTTTTAATATCAAACAACTGATTTTTCTTGGAAGCTTGGGCTATCTCCATCAAATTCATATCCTTTGATTTGGCGTTCATCTCCGAAATAATTGGATCAAAAGATTTCCCTACTTGAACTACATAATTGGTCATTGGCTTTCCTGTTTCTGGGCTTATAAACTCATCCCAGTATTCTGTCTCGCCAACTTTTCTACCATTAGCCGAAGTACTACCATAAATTTCTTGTCGCCTTTGTATCATATGTTCCGTTGGTGTTCCACCGTCTGCATTAGCTCCGTGCTGATAAACACTATTGTCTCCATCATCTATGACAGTAATTATATTTCCATCTGCATCCAAGTGAGTTGAAAACGGTTTTAAACCTGTAGGATCAACCATATTTATTGGGTTGTTCCAACTAAAGGCATACGGAGCTTTATCTACTTGCTCTAGGTCGTCCGCCAGTGGATCCACCCCAAACTATCTCCCCACACCCGGATCATACATGCGAGCACCGTAATCTAGCCAACTTAACTCAGTCTGCTCCTCCTTCCCATTATAAGTATACTTAAACGCATCCGAAGGCACCGTACCAGCCAGTGAGGTTATGTTACCGCCGTATGGACACTATATGAAATCCCTAAATCCACAAAAAAAGAACGAAAAAATCATCTCATTTCACTGAGGCACGTAAACAGTAGGGCAGAAAAAATAATATTTTCTGTCAATGTATTTGAATTGCATTCTTCCAACCCTGACTAGATTACCATGGTATTTAATAAGAATAAGAGTTACCCCCAGAAGATAATTATATCCGTTAATGAGTTTAGCAATAGCAGGGGCGCCATGCAATGGACTCTACACTATATGTGACCTTACTCCAGAAGTACTTCCCTGCGATTAAATCCGTAAATGGGCTTAAAATCCCTGATGGTTAATGTAATCTACAGCGGGAGGTAGCAATTTCCTTTAAGTTACGAAGGATAGTAGTAAAGTGCTATGATTTTCTTTTATAAATACAAGGCTGTAGTAGGGGAGACCATACAAATCTTTTAGAGGTAATAGGTAAAAAGGAATAGGTAATATTGTAGGATCAACCGACGTGGGTGCCGAGTAATGGAAGATCTTCTCTAGGTGTGCACCGATCTTTCGGATTATTAGCAATAGTCGAAACATATTTTCAATCGTGCTTATAAAAAGTGAACCGTATGGTTCGTGAGGTACGGTAAGTGAACGTACTATAGCGAACCTAGTGGAGTCTGTATCTACTTTCTATTGAATGTACACTTAAAACCTGTACCAACAGTCAGAGAAGATATATTTCCCAAAAAACGTTATGTGAACCCATTCTCCTTTTTACCACGTTATTCTAAATGATATCAACCCCACTATAGGCCATGAAAAAACTATTCTATATCTTATTAGGAGGTACTGCGGTGCTATTTATTGTTATCCAATTATTTGCTATGAGTGGACAAAGAAAGACTGAAACCTATCCGTATACAGTAGAGGAAACCTACGAAGATTTTGAGATTCGAAGTTATAAGGCTCGATTATTTACTTCTGTACAGCTTCCTATGGGAGACTACAAAAGAGCTTCCCGTAAAGGGTTCTCTATTTTGGCAGGGTATATCTTTGGAGGGAATGACCGAAAGGAAAAAATAGCGATGACCACTCCGGTGTCGATGTCTTTAGAGGATTCCATGACTATGATGTTTATGGTGCCAGAGCAATGGAATAGGGAGCAGTTGCCACAGCCCAATGAGGCTCAGATCGAGTTTAGGGAAGAGCCTGCTAAGAGAATGGCCGCCATTCGTTTTGGAGGATGGGCAAGCGATGGGAAGATTGGGAAGTATAAAAAGCAATTGGTGGCTGCTTTAGAGCAAGAGGGTATTCCGTATACGGATAAGTTTTATTTCTTTGGCTATAATCCTCCTTATGATCTTTTTAATCGCAGAAATGAAGTATTGGTGGAGTTGGAGGAGTAGTGAAAGGTTTGTTCATAATGTTTAATTGCAATTGCTTCGCAATATGCGTTCATGATGTTTAGTTGAAATAATTTTATTAGTCTAACGAAAAAAACAACTAAACATCATGAACGAGCGAAGCTCAATTAAACATTATGAACAAAATGCTTAGTCTTCCTCTACGTTGCTAGTGCTCGTAAATAGGAAGAAGAAAAATACTATCCACAAAATGGTAAGGATAGGGAGAATGTAGGTCATGACCTCTACATTAGGAACGTTATCCATATGCTTGGCTGCAATCATAGTGACAAACGTAAGCAAAAGCATATTGATAATGGTTGCAATACCTCTGGCCCAACCCTTTGTTCTTTTCAAAAGGACTTCCTGAGTTTCTTTGTTCTTTAACCAAAAGTCTTTTTTAGGAACCAAAAGAAGTTGCTTTGGAATGTGAAGGACTCCGCTACCCAGGATAGTAAAAGAAATATTGACAAGAAGTAATACAGCCATGGAGGCATAAAAGAAATCTCCTTTGGCTGCTGATATAGAGGTGTCGGCATTTTCAAATACGGTCACCTGAGAAGGAAGATAGAGATAAATCAATAAGTTGATCCCTAGATAAACAAGTAGGGATATCGCCCAAAAATACTTAACCGCTTTCATTCGTACTGGTTGTGGTTATAACAATAATACAAGGTAATATGCTGTAAACAGATTCTCTGTTGTTGTTAGCTAACGCAAATATACAAACAAATTATTCTCTCGTTATGCAACCTTGAAAAATCATTCTATCTTTGGGTATGCTCCCTTGCTGCTGAGCATGAATGACTAACAACCAATAATAACTAGAATGCTAAAAACTACTGTAGCTGCTGTATCATCCAAGGATGAGAATCCCTTGCATAAAGATGTTTTTATTTCTTATGGAAGGGCTGAGTCGTTGGCTTTTGTGGCCCGCTTGCATCAACAACTTCGGTTAGAAGGATTGCAGGTATGGTTTGACAAGGTCAATATTCCCCATGGAGAGGATTATCAATTTCGTATTGATCAGGGCATTTGTTTTGCGGATAATTTTTTATTTATCATCGCACCCCACGCACTCCGCTCTACGTATTGCTTGTTGGAATTGCAGAAAGCGATTTCCTTAGGGAAAAGGATTTTTCCTATTCTTCATATTGAGCCTACGCCAGAGGATTGGGAAAAGGCGATCTCTTCTGCCAAAACAAAAGGGAATGAAAAGCAGCAAAAGGAGATAGAACAAGCCATTAAACAACTACAGTCTCTGGACTGGATCTATGCAAGGGAAGAGCAGGGAGAGCCAGAAGCTTATCAGCAATGGCGACAAACCTATGAGAACGAGTGGAAAAAGCATAAGGATCCGGAGTATTTACAGCAATGGAAATGTCCGTTACAATGGAAGCAGGTAGATTCATTTTCTTCTGTCAAGGAGAAGCTGCTACAGGTATTACAAGAAAACAAAGAGGAGGCTAAGATTCATACACAACTCCTACAGCAGGCCTTGAAATGGGAGCAACAGCAAAAGGATCCTCATTTATTGCTGACCGGTAAGGAACGTTCTCAGGCTGAGCAGCTCCTGATTACTCCAAGAGACCAACGTATACATATCACCACTTTATTGCAGGAGTATTTATCGGAGTCTAGAAAGAATGCCGAAAATTGCCTGACGGATGTTTTTCTGGTGACGACAGAGCAGCAACATCTCCCAGTAGAGGCAGAAGTACAGGGATTGTTTTATGAGCAACTCATTACGTTTTGGGTACATACCAAAGATTTAGCAACGGGGGTGCCTTATCAGGAAGCCGTTTTGGAAGGTATTGAAGGAAGTAATGTGGTGCTTTGTTTTATCTCTTCACATACGATACAGTCAGAATTTTGGAAGCAGGAGTTGGAGTATGCTCTTTCTTTGAATAAGAAAGTGGTTCCATTGATGCTTGAGAAACTTCCGGAATCACAACTTCCGACAGTCTTACAATCATTAACCTATATTGACTTTAGAAAGAGTAATTCTCTTCGTTATGAACAAGTATTAAAAGCGATTCAAGAGGATAGACATTACCTGTATCAACATAAGGTTTTACTGACACAGGCCCTCAAATGGGAAAGACAAGGAAAGAATGAAAGTGTATTGCTCAAAGGGTTTAATTTGCAAAATGCTACTTTATGGCAGCAAAGAGGAAGGAAGAGAGATCGAGAACAACCTTTAGAACTACAAGAAGTATTCATTAGTGAAAGTGAGCGATACTCTGGGAAGTTATCCACGGATGTATTTTTATCTTACTCCAGAAGCGACAGTGATTTTACCCGTAAACTTAATGAGCAATTGCAGTATCATGGTCGCTCCACTTGGTTTGATCAGGAAAATATAGCGGCCACAGCAGATTTTGAACAGGAAATCAAAAAGGGTATTCGAGATGCGGACAACTTTGTTTTTGTTATCACCAAGCAGTCGGTCCATAGTCCCTATTGTTTAGATGAGGTGCATTATGCTGAGCGTCAAGGCAAGAGAATCCTAACACTTTTATTGGAAGAGGTTGATCCTTCGGAGCTTCCTAAACCTTTGCAAACCATTCAGTGGATTGATGCCCGTATTGATTTTGACAGGGTTTTTGGGGAATTGCTAAGAGCCCTAAGTGTAGATCAGGAGTATGTTTCTGCTCATGGGTATTGGCAAGGAAAGGCCGTGGAGTGGGAAGAAGCAGGACAGACTGTGGACCATCTATTGCTTGGAGAAGCGCTGCAACGGGGAATAGATTGGCTTGCTCAGGCAAAGGAAGATGGAAAACGACCGGCTCCCACGGACTTACAGGAGTCTTATATTTTGGAGTGTAAGCACTGGGAAGAAAAGAGAAAGGGCAGGGCACGATGGTTACGAAAACTATCGGTCTTTGGAGTAATGGCCCTATTGTTTATGACCATCTTTGGGGCTAAGCAATGGTGGGAGTCCATGGAGCAATTTGAACGCTTGGCTACGGAAGAGGTTTTACGAAAGGCAGAGGCTCTTGAAGAAAAGGACCCTGCCCTTTCGTCGGCACTATCCATGGAGGTATGGAAAGATTATGAGAAAGAAACCGAACATCATCCTTATGCTGAACAGATTAAACACTCCCTTAGTCGTGTGGCAAACAAGCCTATGAAGAAAACGACATTGGTGAGTGATTTTCCTTTTGGAGGGTGTTATTTCACAACATCTGATGGGAAGTTGTTTACCATGCAATACTTGTATAACACATTGGTCCTGACAACATGGGGGCTTGAAGGTGAGCAGCTTACGCAGAACACTTACGCTGTTGATCCTGAGATGGATCAGTTTTATGATATGCCGGAAGGAACATTTCTACTGGGAAAGGAAGGTGAGATGTCAGAGTATAATTTTGCTGGAGAGCTATTGGAGGAAACAGTATCCCAAGAGCGAGAATTAGCCGGGAAAGCACATTTTGAGTCCTATTTCAAGCGATTGAAATATAAGAGTCCTGATCAAGTCTCAGATACACTTCAAACGGCCCAAACCAAAGTTATTGTACAGCAAAAAGACAAGGGTATACAAGTGTCGGTGGAGCAAAAAGACAAGCCAATCTCAACGTTCTCTATAGAAGAAATCAGGCTGAAGAATTTCCAAATATCCTTCAAGGAGAACCGTATCCTCTTTTTTACCTTGGATAAAGAAGTAGTGGTATGGGATATAACAAAAGGGCATTTGAGTACACGTTTTACAATACCTTATAAAGGACAAGAATATAACCCATTTCTAGCGTTCTCTCCAGATGGTAAGCACTTGGCAATGATGTCTGAGAAAACTCATCAGATCTATGTATGGGAAGTTCCTCCCTCCAATTTAAAAATGGATATGAAGCCTGATATCATGCTTCTCCAATTGCCTCACAAGGTGACGGATGCGGCCCTGACGACAGCAGCGGCTTATGTGGCAACTTTCGAAAAAGGATTGGGCACAGGTAATACAACCTATACCAACACTTTTGTAGAGGGGGAAAGTTTGATAGCGGTAGAAGGCAACCTCCAGGGGTTATCCGTTTCTCCTAATGCGCGTTTTTTATTAGGCAACAACTTCAATAAGGAGGTATTAGTTGTAGATCGTGAGAATCAGATACACGCCAAAGTAAAAGGAGAACTGGGGGTATATGGAGAGGATGATTGGCATTATTATACCTTCTACCAAGGAGAACTGTATAAATGGAATACGTTAGGCCAACAGTTGGCCATAAATAAACTTCCCGAAGGATGGGAGAGTCCCTATGCTGTTTCTATGGCAGTGGATGATCGCTTTATGGCAGTTTATAATGGGGAGCAGTCATTACTATTATTCAATCATGAACTTAAACAGTTAGGAAGTGTTCAATTGCCTATCCCGGAAAGATCCAAGTTATTGGATATCAGCGATAAGTATGATATGATCTTGATGGGAGACGGTGAAAAGGTTTATATCATGAACATGAGAGGAGAGTTGTTGGAGGTCCGGGAGTTGTCTGAAACGATCACTGATGCAAAAGTTATTACTGCTGATGCTTTTAAAGTCATTACGCAATCCGCCATTTATCAGAAGACGTTGAATAGCAGTGTTATGAAGAGGATGCAGTCATTAGGTATACTGAATAAGGGATTGGAAAAAGAGGCCCGGGAGTACTCTGCTATGTTTGCGGGTAAACTGAGACATCGTATAGGAGATTCCTTGTATATTAAAAGGGTGATGATCTATGTATTGATAGGTTTTTTAACCTTTATGTTGGCAGGGCAATTGCTTTCGTTTTATGAGCAAAAACGTATAGGAATTCTCTTGCAAACCGCTTGGGTGGGGTTATCGACCTTATTGATTCCGATTTTACAACTGGAGGAACAGACAGAATGGTTGATCTATAAATGGCATCAGGAGGTTTTTTGGTTGATCTATACGCTATGGGCCTTGGTTTGGGTAGCGTATTATTGGAAAAAAGAAATAGCACAACGTAGATTATGGGCTTCTCTTTTGGGAGTAGGTATGCTCTTGCTTATAGGGGGAACAATAGGTTCTGGTAAGCTCTTGCTTTATGAGTGGGGGTACCTTTTGTTTATGGAGAAGGCAGGGCTGTTACTCTTGTGGCAACTGCCATTGATTTTGACTAAGTATCTATGGGAACGAAAGAAGGTGAAGGCATTTTGGATTTCCTTTGGGATATATATAGTGGTTATGGTTCCTTTCTTGCTAGATGGATTGGGGGGAATTATATATAATTAAGCTTGGGTTTATCGGTTATTGTTTATCGCTTATTGTTCATAATTTATAAACGATAAGCGATAACCGATAAACAATAAGCGATACGCAATAAACAACAACCAATTACAACTGATAAACTTAAACACAATTCACAATGCAATTTAAAAAACTATTGGTGGCTAACCGTGGCGAGATTGCTATCCGTATTATGCGGGCGGCAACAGAGCTGGGAATCCGTACGGTAGCCATTTACACGCATGAAGACCGCTACTCAGTACACCGTTTCAAGGCAGATGAGGCCTATGAGGTTGGTGGGGAGGAAGAGGCACTAAAACCTTATTTGGATATTGAGACCATTATTGCACTGGCCAAAAGGGAGGGAGTAGATGCCATCCATCCAGGATATGGATTTCTTTCGGAGAATGTCACTTTTGTACGTCGATGCGAGGAAGAAGGAATCACGTTTGTAGGACCTTCTGCGGAGAGTATGGATAATCTGGGAGATAAAATTGCTGCGAAAAAAGTGGCTCGTCTCGCTAAGGTTCCTGTGATTGAGGATAGTAAAGTAGATCTATCAGAGGAAGTAGCTGCTGCTGAAGCCCAGCGTATTGGGTATCCGGTAATCCTAAAGGCGGCTGCTGGTGGAGGAGGTAGAGGTATGCGAGTGATCCGTGATGAGAAGAGCTTGCTACAGGCATTGAAGGAAGCGAGTGGGGAAGCCGCTAAGGCATTTGGCGATGCGACCATTTTTATGGAGAAGTTTATTGAGCGTCCTAAGCATATTGAGGTGCAGATCCTGGCCGATAAGCACGGAGATATGGTTCACCTTTATGAGCGTGATTGCTCGGTACAGCGTCGCTTTCAGAAAGTAGTGGAGGTGGCACCTGCAACCACACTTTCCCAATCGACCCGACAAAAGCTTTATGACTATGCGCTGTCGATTTGTAAACAGGTTAATTATTACAATGCAGGTACCGTAGAGTTTCTGGTAGATGAAGAGGAGAATATCTACTTTATTGAGGTCAACCCAAGGGTACAGGTAGAGCATACGATTACGGAAGAAATCACCGGGGTGGATATTGTGAAATCTCAGATTCTAATTGCAAGAGGAGAGAGACTTCATGAGGAGACTGTGGGGATTCCTGTACAGGAGGCGATCCCTTGTAATGGTGTAGCATTGCAATGTCGTATTACGACGGAAGACCCTGAAGCGAACTTTAAGCCAGACTTTGGACGTGTGCATGAGTACCGTAATGCAGGTGGGTATGGGATCCGTTTGGATGAAGGAAATATCTATCCGGGAGCCAAGATCTCTCCTTTCTTTGATTCTATGTTGGTGAAGATTTCTGCCCGAGGAGAAACATTGGAGAAAGCCAGTAAACGCATGATGCGTACCCTGAAAGAGTTTAGGGTAAGGGGAGTAAAAACGAATATCGGCTTCTTGCAAAATGTGATTGCCCATGAGACTTTTGTCAAGGGAGAAGCTACCGTGAAGTTTATTGAGCAACATCTGGAACTCTTTAAAATCCCGAGAATCTTTGATAGCGCAACAAATACCTTGAAGTACATTGCTGATGTGATTGTCAATGGTAACCCTGATGTGAAATATGTAGATTCCTCTAAGATATTCCGCACACCAAAAGTTCCTTTGTTTGACACTTCGCAACCGATTGCGAAAGGAACGAGGGATCAGTTATTGGAGATGGGGCCGGAACGTTTCGTGCAAATGATCAAGGATGACCCTAAAATTCATTATACAGATACCACGTTTAGGGATGGACATCAGTCGCTTCTTGCAACCAGAGTACGAACCAAGGATATGTTGGCCGTAGCGGAGAGTTTTGCGAGAAACCATCCGGAAGTTTTCTCTATGGAAGTATGGGGAGGGGCTACCTTTGATGTATGCCTTCGTTTTTTGAAAGAAAATCCATGGGACAGATTAAAAGAATTGCGAAAGGCAGTTCCGAATATTCTTTTCCAAATGCTCTTTAGAGGCTCCAATGGGGTAGGGTATAAAGCTTATCCAGATAACCTTATTGAGAAGTTTATAGAGAAGTCTTGGGAATCAGGTATTGATGTCTTCCGTATCTTTGATTCTCTAAACTGGATAGAAGCCATGAAGGTCAGTATCCGCACAGTTAGGGAACGAACGGGAGGTATTGCTGAGGCAGCCATCTGTTATACCGGAGATATCAGTAACCCAGATAATCAAAAATATACTTTACAGTATTATCTGGACCTGGCAAGACAATTGGAAGATGAGGGGGCACATATGTTGGCCATCAAGGATATGGCCGGGCTACTTAAGCCTTATGCGGCAACGGAGCTGATTACAGAGCTGAAAAAAGTAATTGACATCCCAATTCATTTGCATACCCATGATACCGCTTCTATTCAATCAGCCACCTATCTGAAGGCGATTGAGGCAGGGGTGGATGTGATTGATGTAGCTTTGGGGGCTATGTCAGGATTGACATCCCAACCAAACTTCAATTCAGTGGCCGCCTTTATGCAGGGACAACCTAGGGAAAGGGCCGTGAACCTGAAATCCCTGAATGCCTTCTCTAATTATTGGGAGGATGTTCGGGAGTATTACTATCCATTTGAGTCGGAGATGAAGAGTGGCTCAGCGGAAGTGTATGAGCATGAGATTCCGGGCGGACAGTACTCTAATCTTCGTCCACAGGCGAGAGGCTTAGGGTTGGAAGAGCAATTTGATACAATCAAGAAGAACTATGCCGTAGCGAATCAGCTGTTTGGAGATATTGTTAAGGTAACGCCAAGCTCCAAAGTGGTAGGGGATTTTGCGATGTTTATGACCTCCAATCAGTTATCGGAAAATGATATTGTAACCACAGGAAATAACCTTTCTTTCCCGGACTCTGTGAAGAGTTTGTTCCGAGGAGAGTTGGGACAACCGCATGGAGGCTTTCCAAAGGAACTACAAGAAATGATTCTAAAAGGGGAAATACCTTTTACGGATCGTCCGAACAGACATCTGACACCTATTGATTTTGACAGTGAGTTCAAAGAGTTTCAGGCAACGTTTGGTGAGCATTTTGATTTTCTGGATTTCTTGTCATTTCAACTATATCCTAAGGTATTTACTGACTATAAGAGTCATCTGGACCTATTTGGGGACTTGTCTTTCCTTCCCACCACTACGTTCTTCTATGGGATGCAACCAGGGCAGGAAATACAGTTCGAGCTGAAAAAGGGTAAGACCATTCTGATTAAGTTGATTTATGTGACAGACCCTAATGAGGATGGTTTAAGACAGGTAGCCTTTACGTTGAACGGTAAAAACCGACAGGTATGGGTGAAGGATAAAAATGCTTCCACTACTAAAGTCAACCATGCAAAAGCTGATCATAGTAATGAATTGGAAGTGGGTTCTCCTTTGCAAGGGAAGATAGCAGAAGTATTGGTGAAAGAAGGACAAGAGGTGACTGAAAATACGCCTTTGTTTGTGATTGAAGCCATGAAAATGGAATCGACGGTAACGTCGATTACTTCAGGAAAAGTAGCTTCTATTATCCTTAAGGCAGGGACTTTGGTGGAGCAGGATGATTTAGTAATCCGACTGGTCAATTAATTTTTAATGAAGAGTGAAGAATTTTATTCTTCACTCTTCATTCTTCATTTCTCATTTTTTCAAAAAGTCTCCTAAGAAGTCTTTGGCCTTACCAAAAGTTTCCTGGGCTTGTCCTACAATGGGGTCAGTTACTTTTTTGATATCTTCTTTGTAGCCTTCGGCTGCTTTTCCTGCAGCATCCTTCCATTCTTCACTGCTGGCATGGGCATAGTCTCCTCTCAATAAAGCGTCATACTCTCCTTTCTGTACCCATTTCAAAAGCTCATTGAGACGAGATACAGGGAATGGATGCGTTTTCCATACCGTATTCATAAACTTATGCATAGTATCTCCAACGCTATTTGCATTTTCGTATTCCTCTGCTTGCTTAATGAACTCTCCCAGATTCATTTGGTCTAAATGATTTCCTCCGGCAAATTTCATAAGCAGATTGATGGATACTTCAGGATTTTGCACGACCAATAAGCCTGCACGATCAGCACTCAATTCGCTTTTTCTATCCCATTCCATTAGGGCGGCAATAATAGCTTTGACAGCCACGGCACTCAATGGAATACTACTTAACATCGTAGAGAAATTAACCAATAATACCAAAAGTGTCTTGTATAATACATGTCCACTGATGATATGTCCTAGCTCGTGACCTATAATAGCTTTGATCTCTTCATCACTCATTGTACTGATGATGCTGGAGTTAAGGGTGATAAAAGGGTTATCCACACCTACAGCACCGGCATTGAGAATAGGGCTCTGAGAAACAAATAACTCAGGACGTTGTTGTACGTCCAAAATCTCACAACACTCCACATAGAGTTTATGTAGATGAGTAAACTGTCGCTCATTAACTCTAACAGCGGAGGCTAATGTAGAAAAACGCAGCGATTGCTCGGTTGTTTTACCCATTAGGGTTTGTATCAAGGTATCAAGCCCTGGGATTTTTTTCAATGCTTGTAAGGCAGCCCTGTCTGCAGGGTGCTCCCAGGCAGCAGAAGGAATATCTTTGAAGATAACTTTTGTTTTAACGGGTTTGTCATTCATAATGATTTCTATTGCGTGTTATGTCTGGAATATTATTGTATTATATCTGGAATATTTAATACATAAAGACGTTATTTGTGAGGAAAGGTTATATCCTTATTGAAGGTAAATATAATTTTTAAGAATCGACTAGGAAGTAGACCAATTAACGATGAGCATGAAAAAACTAGTGGCAAATCAATTACCAGAAGCGTACTCTACCCTTGAAGCTGTAAAAAGTTACCTTTCTACTCAAGAGACATTCCATTCTATTTCGGAAGTCAATTGGCGAAAGGACTTTCCCTACGCTCCCCTTGTGAGTTTCCAAATTGCTTGGAGTAAGGAAGGGCTATACCTGTACTATCGTGTAGAAGAAAAGCATATTAAAGCAGTCCATACATCCTATAATGAACCAGTCTATAAGGATAGTTGTGTGGAGATGTTTATTTCTCCTTTAGGAAATGAGGAGTATTATAACTTTGAGTTCAATTGTATTGGCAATATCCTGGCAGGAAAGAAGCTTCGTGATGAAAAAGCACGTTTTACAGAGCAAGAGCTGTCATTTATTGAAACGTTGTCCTCTTTACCCAAAGGAAAGACTATAGATAATCAAGCGGGAGGTCGTTGGGATCTTACCATTTTTATTCCGTCTTGGTTGATTCAAAAGGAAGAGCTAAAACAAGGTGAACTATTGAAGGCTAATTTTTACAAATGTGGAGATGCCTTGACTCCCTCTCACTATTTAAGCTGGAGTCCTATTAATACCTCCAAACCATCTTTTCATCAGCCCCAGTTCTTTGGGGAAGTAATCTTGAATTAACACAGTTGTTGAATCGTTGAATCGTTGAATTAAGCTTTGCTCGTTGAATCGAGTTGAACTGTTGGTTGAAATATTTAATAACATTCATTCAATCAACAGTTCAACTCGATTCAACTCATCGGAGATGAAATTCAACAATTCAACGATTCAACTTTTTAAGGAACTTCTTAGGTATGTCCAATGTTGAAAAGCTGAAAATACAAACATCCCTGTAACTAGCGATATTGAATTATGGAAAAGTCCTGCTTTTCAGTTATTTCAATAAGATTTCACAGGGTTTCTATTTGCATTTTAGCATTAATTCAATTAATATATTAGGAATTATTTATAAAATCCTATAATTATTTAAGCTAACTGCAATAAACTAGAATGGATATGTCGTCGAATACAATGTTTAGTAGTGACTGGAAAAAGTGGGTTGCTTTTGAAGGTATTAAGTTAACAGCCAAAGCGCTTTATGGAAGAAGGGGAGAGTATAAAGTAACTGATTCCGAGATTGAGATTATCTATCATAAATTGAAAGAGATGCGAGAACTGGGGATATTGGATGAGGTGTCAGAAAGAAAGGTATACGAGAGTGTTTTGTTTATGTAAGAGGGATATTGTAGACCCTTGCGTCACGCAAGGGTTCATGAATGTAGTATAGTTACACGCTTGTTTTATGAGCAGCCACTGTATATACCACTTACGGCTTTGTGGGAGAAGAGACTTCTTTCCCACTATTTTTTTGTCCATACTTTTCTGCGAGTAAGCTGACATAAAACAACTGGAAAGCATGGTAGAGCATAATGGGAACAAGGTAGAGTCCGGCATAAGGCATTCCTGTAAAAAGGACATTGGAGAAGACCGTTCCATGTACCAAAGACTTTTTAGAGCCACAGAATTGTGCTGTGATCTGGTCACTCAAGCTAAAACCAAGTCGCTGACTGAACCATTTGCTGATACCCATCACCAAGAAGAAGAGTATAATGACAGTACCTCCCAGAGAAAGTAGTGTACTCCATGGAATATCCTGAAATAACCCCTCCGAAAAAGAACGTCTAAAACTATTGTAGACGATCATTAGAATAATCCCCTTGTCAAAACGCCTTAAGGCATTCTTATACTTTTCAGCCCACATTTTGCCATAACGATGAAGCCCCAATCCCAATAAAACAGGAAACAGTACCTGTAAAAAGAGCTTTAGGAATATAGTTCCAAAGGCCATATCCCCATGACTTCCACTTAAAAATAACGCCATCCAAAGTGGTGTCGCAATCATACCAATAAGCCCGGAGATACTGGCGTTGAAAATAGCACCAGGGACATTTCCCTTGGCGATAGAAACCATTACTACCGAAGAAGAAACCGTGGAAGGTAAGGCCGCTAGATAGAACAAGGCCGTCCAATAAGGAAAGTACTCCTCTGTTTTCATCCAGGGATACAACAGAAGCACCAGTATTGGGAAAAGTAAGAAGGTTGTGGTCTGTACCAATAGATGCAGCTTCCAGTTACTTAAACCGACCTTAAGCTGAGAAGGAGAAAGTTTGAGGCCATAAAAAAAGAAAATACCAGCAATGCCATAGGTACTAATGCTGTCTAATGGAAGGTAAGTGCCTATCTCGGGAAGA
Source organism: Algivirga pacifica (assembly GCF_039543525.1). Lineage (NCBI taxonomy): Bacteria > Pseudomonadati > Bacteroidota > Cytophagia > Cytophagales > Flammeovirgaceae > Algivirga > Algivirga pacifica. Next base: position 52,667 of record NZ_BAABJX010000048.1, on the reverse strand, counting down.
AAGTATCCCAAGACAATCATCAGTAGTAAGAGTAGTATAAATTTGTCGAGTTTCATAGGACTAAAATAAGGGTGCAATTGGATTATTGGAAGACTAATTTAACTTTTCTTCTTATTTAGATGGGTGGAAGTGGCTTTATTTAATTGGAATTCTCTTTTATTCATGATAATTTTACCCGTTAGAGTAGCATTTTATCAATAGTTAGGGTTGAAATCTTTTATTTCTCCTGAATATTGGTAAAATACGGAGGGGAATCCCAAAGATATTCTCAAAGTTAATTAGTCAATTATCTAATTATTTAGTCACAACATATATGTTTGATAATTTAAGTGATAAGCTGGACCGTGCCGTCAAGAACCTGAAGGGTGAAGGTCGAATTAGTGAAATCAACGTTGCTACAACGGTTAAGGAAATCAGAAAGGCATTATTGGATGCCGACGTAAACTTTAAGATCGCTAAGCAAATTACGAACGAGATTCGTGAGGAAGCGTTAGGATCTAATGTATTGACTGCCGTTTCTCCAGGCCAAATGTTCACTAAGATTGTTAGCGACAAGCTGACAGATCTAATGGGAGGAGAGATGACTCCTTTCCGTCCAACAGGAACGCCTGCTGTGGTGTTGATCGCTGGTTTGCAAGGTTCTGGTAAAACCACTTTTACAGGTAAGTTAGGTCTTCGACTTAAGAAGCAAGGTAAGCAAGTATTGCTAGTAGCCTGTGACGTTTATCGTCCTGCCGCTATTGACCAGTTGGAGACACTGGGAGAGCAAACAGGCGTAGAAGTATATACCGAGAGAGAAAATAAGAATCCGGTAGAGATTGCTCAGAATGCGATTGCACATGCTAAGAAAACAGGGAAGAGCATGGTGATCGTCGATACAGCGGGTCGTTTGGCTGTTGACGAGCAAATGATGAAGGAGATCGAAGCGGTTAAGCAAACGATCGAGCCTTCAGAGACCTTGTTCGTTGTAGACTCTATGACAGGTCAGGATGCGGTGAATACGGCAAAGACTTTTAATGAGCGTCTAAACTTTGATGGTGTTGTACTGACAAAGTTGGATGGTGATACGCGTGGTGGTGCTGCCCTGTCGATTCGTCGTGTGGTAGAGAAGCCAATCAAGTTTATTTCCCTTGGGGAGAAACTGGAAAATACGCTGGAGGAATTCCACCCAGATCGTATGGCTCAGCGTATCCTTGGTATGGGTGACGTAGTGACCTTGGTAGAAAAGGCACAACAGGCATTCGACGAGCAGGAAGCACAGCGTCTGAACAAGAAACTTCGTAAGAATCAGTTTGACCTGAATGACTTGCTATCTCAGATCCAGCATATCAAGAAAATGGGTGATTTGAAAGACCTGATTTCTATGGTTCCTGGTATGAACAAGATGGTGAAAGATACAGAGATCGATGAGAATGCCTTTAAGCCAGTAGAGGCAATTATTTACTCTATGACTCCTCAGGAACGTACGGCTCCTGAAATTATCGACAACCGTCGTAAGAAAAGAATTGCTAATGGTTCAGGAACGTCTGTTCAGCAAGTAAACAACCTTTTGAAGCAGTTCAATGAGATGCGTAAGACGATGAAGAAAATTAACCGCATGACAGGTGGTGGTACTGGAGGTAGTAAAGCTGCCAAAGGTGGAAAAGGTGGATTGAAATCTCGTTTATTGAAACGATAAATTGATACACATCATAAAAAAGGGGAGCCTATGACTAGGCTCCCCTTTTTTATTCTAAAATAAAATCAATTAAGCATAGATTTTAGAAATATACCATTGTTCGCCCACTTTCGTAATCTCTATATTCTGTGACCAAGCACAATCTTTACCACAAGTAAACGAATAACTTAAATAGCCAATATCCATATTTTCGTTAAAAGCAATACGGCTAAGGATAAGTACCCCAAATACTTTCTGCTGTCCTACAACAGGGTGGAATAGCTTGTGTTCATAGGTATTCTGCAGTTCTTCTAATGTGATTATATTGATTTCTACTTCCTTGTTTTGAAAAGGACTAGATAACTTTCGGGAAGAAATATCTTTCTCCAGAAAAGGGCTAAAATTTATTTCTTCTTCTATATAAGAAGTGCGACCATTTCCTTCGTGAACTTTTCTATTGATATCTGATCTTAACTCAATCGATGTGTGGAGGTAGTCAATGATATACAAGGCTGCTCGCTGACCTGATTCGGTGTCATTAACGAGCATTTGATCCATATCTGTAATAAAAGGGATAATATCTTGGATTGCTTGATGTTCTTCTACAAAATATGAGTCTTGCTCATATGGAGAGCAACTTGTTACAAGAAAAAAAAGTGTTGCTGTAAGTAGTGATTGCCAAAAAGTAACTTTCATAGAAGTTATGTTATAACCAGTTAATTTGAATTATGGAATAGAATAATAGTCGCTAATAAGTGTATAATAGATACTTTTATAGTGGCTATTTGATCTTGTTGTTTTTATACAATAAGGGTGATTTTTGTGATTATAACAAGGTATTTTATGAAATTTCGGTTATAGTTTATCGGTTATCGCTTAGATAGTCTTAATGAAAAAATAAACGATAAGCGATAAACAATAACCGATAAACTATTTAGTCATACTTCTTGATGATTCTGAACTTCTTCTTCTGTTCCTGATGAGGTTTATCCATGCTGAAGGTTTCTTCTTTTACACTGCCATCTTGTAAGAGCACCTTAGCATTGACTTCCATTTTTTGGTCTTTAATCATAATACTAAGGTCTGAAATCTCCTTGAAGTCTTCTCCATACTTTTCCTTTATCTTTTGTAGGATAACTCCCTCTTCTTCCGGTGCTTCTGGAGCTCCCGGTATTCCTTTCATCACTTCGATATGTTGTGCGTCCCCATCAACATTTTCCTTGATGATGATGATTTTGTTATGCTGCTGCTCTGTCTCATCCAGTTTGATTTCAATAGTCTCTTCATGGGTGTGTACTCCATCAGTAGAATCGCTGTTAGATACCCAAATCATATGATGAGGGGCTTCTTCAGAAGATGCTGTGAAGTCAGTAGCGGCTAATGTCTTGAATTCCTCCATGGTCCATACTTTTTGCATTGTTACTTCTTCACCACTTTTCATCAATGCTTTATAGTCTATACGAACACCATCTTCATCAAACTCGACATCCATGTCGACAACCTTTTCTACTTCTCCCTTTAGCTCTTCGAATAGGGTTTCATTGTTTAAGAAATAAATAAGGTTTTGATCATCTCCCTCTTTAAAATCAGCAACAGCCACTCGCATATTGCTGATATTCTCTTTTTGTACGGGAGTAAGGTCATCATTTCCTTGACAGCTTACCATTGCTGAAAGCAGCATTCCCGATAATATAAGGTTTCTCATATTCGTCTGTGTTTTTGTGGTAAATGAAAAATTACGTGTGATTATGGGAGGCAATCTAGTCTATATCCTATCAAAAATGAGTTAAAAGCAGGTTAAACAAGGTTAACTAAGGTTAAGACTTATTTACAATTGATGGAAGGGCTGTATCTTGGGATAAGTTATGAGTCCATAACCATCAGCGCTGTTGAATCGTTGAATCGTTGAATTTCACCTTCGGTGAGTTGATTCGAGTTGATATGTTGTATGAGTATCCTATATCAATCAACAGTTCAACTCGAATCAACGAGCGAAGCTCAATTCAACGATTCAACGATTCAACAGCGCTAGCTGCTAATATGATAGTTGAGGATTCAGCTTTACCTAATAAGCAATTAATTTACAAGAATAGATGAAGCAAAAGATCTACATACTCTTGTTGCTAACATGCATCACCTTGTTAGGAACCTTCCTATTTCAGGCTCACTGGCTTTTGCAGCATTATCGATCAATTCAGTCACAGTTGGAACGAGAGATTGGAGGTGCGGTAACTATAGCTACAGAACAGGCCATGGGGGAGTCTGCGATTACATTACTGACAACTATAGATGGGGAGCTAGAATATGTTGTAAAGCCTTACTTGTTAGGAAAGAAAAAAAGCGTAGAGGGAGGAGAGCTTCTTCCTCAGATTAAGATAGAGCGATTAGCAGGAAGGGCCTGGCATACGAAAGTAGATACTCTCCTTCGTCAGGAGATGGAGAAAATAGGTATTACATCTTTTGCTTATACGTATTATGATGCCCATAAGGGGGGATTGGTGTTATCGACGACTTTTCCTTTAGAAGATTTTGAAGGGGAGCAATTTGAATATGCCCTGAGTGCACAAACGGTTGGACTTCCTAATAAGTTGACGGTTCTGATACCGGGAAAGCAACAAATTGCATTGGAAAGAATGCTGGGAAGTGTAGCAGGAGCGACCACCCTGACCTTCTGTACGGTGTTTAGTTTACTATATGCACTGCGGTTAATTTTCAGTCAAAAGAAAGTATCGGAGATGCGACGGGACTTTATTAATAATTTGACACACGAGTTTAAAACGCCTATTGCAACAGTTTCATTAGCCTTGGAAGCCTTATTGAAGTTTGATATTCGAAAAGATGATCAAAAGACAGTGCAATACTTAGAGATGGCACAAAAGGAAAATAAACGACTTGGAGTGATGGTGCAAAAAGTATTGAACATAGCAGCTTCCGAAAAGGGGACCCTTAGGTTGCAACTGGAGCCTTTGGAGATGCATCAACTGTTGGAAGAGGTGTTTTCTCAGTTGAAAATTCAGGTAGAAGAGTATGGAGGTTCCCTGACTTGGGAGTTTGTTAGGGTACCTATCTGGGTTTATGGAGATGCTATTCACCTTTCTAATGTAATGAGTAATTTATTAGATAATGCATTGAAATATAGTGTGAAGCAGCCTGAGATTAAGGTGCGTACAACCATACATCAGAATGAATTGCTTATTTCAGTGGAGGATACCGGAATTGGTATAGAGAAGGAGTATATAGGCCAAGTATTCGATAAATTTTTTAGGGTTCCTACAGGAGATATTCATAATGTTAAAGGGTTTGGTCTGGGCTTGAGTTATGCGGCCATGGTGATACAGCGTCATATGGGAGAGATTACAGTGAATAGTGAAGTAGGGAAGGGAAGTGTATTTACCATTCATTTACCGTTATTGAAACAAAGAATAGATGAAAAAGAAATTATTGATTGTTGAAGATGACCCTTATTTAGGGTTTTTAGTGAAAGAGTTGTTTGAAAGTAAAGGGTATGAAGTGGTACTTAAAGAGAATGGAGTAGATGGTACTCAGGCATTTTTTATAGCACAACCGGACTTATGTATACTGGATGTCATGCTTCCTGATAAGGATGGTTTTACGCTGGCAAAAGAGATTCGAGCAGTGAATCAGCAGATACCGATTATTTTCCTTACGGCAAAAACCATGACGGAGGACGTAGTCAAAGGATTTAAAATAGGGGGGAATGATTATGTTAAAAAGCCATTTAGTATGGAAGAGTTGTTGGTTAGGGTAGATGCATTATTGGCAAGGAACAAAGGACAATCCTTACCGTTAGGAGGGCAAGACAAATCATATACATTAGGCAATGTGCTTTTCAATTATCACTTTCAGGAACTGCAAATGGGAACGGAAACTATTTCTCTTACCCCTAGAGAAGCAGAGTTGTTAAAGATGTTGAGTGATAATCTGCAAGAGGTTGTCAGCCGTAAGCTGATCCTTATGCAGTTGTGGGGGGATGACTCCTTCTTTAATGGGAGAAGTCTTGATGTATTTATGGCGAAGCTAAGGAAACGATTGAAAAAAACAGATGTAATTGTACAGACTATTCGAGGAGAAGGGTATCGTTTACTTGTCAAAGAATAATTTTCATAAAAATGAAACAAATCCTATATCTGTAGGTATGAAAGAATTTTTTTCTTTTAATCAGAAGTGAGCTATTTATTTTTTTCAAGGATATAAAAGTAGGTGTAAATACATTCTCTTCTTATGTAGCTTTTGAGCGTTGTTACGAGTTTTGCGAATTGGTGAATGCATTGGTTTTGAATACTTTTGTTTCATCACATAGCAATAAACGAACCGTTAGAATCATGACAGCAATACAAAAACATACACAAAACCATATTCAGGTATTATTGGCTTCTAAAGGGATAGAGGACTTATTAAAGTTATACAATGAGGAAATTGAGAAAGGAGCTCACTTTAGAAATCAACAGTTTTTTGAAGCGTTATGTACGGAGTTGGGACGAAGAGCGACCAATATATAAAGACTAAAAAGGAAAGGATCTTTTGAGATTGTTTCCCTTTTTTTTTGAGCTATTTTCGATCCTTTATACTAGAATGGTACGTGAGTCGTTTTGAAAGTGAAATGAATTTTTCAGCACCCAATTTGGATAACCAAAAACGATAACTCAAATACTGTTATGTACTACGTACGTTTATTAGCTCTATTCATAGTGATAGGTATGCCATCAAAGGATACCTATGCACAATTATTTACTGTCCTTAATGTAGAAGGAGAACCAAAAATTGGAGAAAGGATTATACATAGAGGGACACAGTTATATCTAACAACAGCAGTGTCTTTTTTTTCACCCAATGAAAAGTTGATAGCGATTGCCGATAATGGTCATATGGTATTGCTCTCAGCGTTATCCTCTAACTTCGAAAATGAAAAAGTTACCCTCAGCTGTAAAACTGATGGAGTACTTCGACAGGTTTCAGGTGATCCCTTACCTGAAAACGATATGATGGAAGACCTGACAGGAAGAGGAACAAGCTTACAGCCTCATCGAAAAGCTGTTTTTGGAGAGCTGTCAGTACCCTTACTATGGCCAGGTTTTGAAAGTACAGACTTCTCTATATTCTTTATTACCTACACTTATCGTGGACAGAAGATTCATAAAGATTTACAGTATGATGGAGAAAACCTGCTATTGAATTCTAATATTTTAACCGTAAGAGGAGAAGTTATTCGTCCGGAAGAGGCTTTAAATATGACCTTGAAGTACATCGACCTGACGACCAATAAGGTGACTAATGTGACGAAACTCTATCTGTCTTTTGTAGAAAAGGAAAGGGTGATTCATGAAATAAAGGCGATGGTAGATTATTGTAGCTGGTTGAAGGGACAAGAGAAATACTTGCAACTGACCTATTTATACTTACAGCTTTATTATGGGGAACCATCAATCCCTCAGGTAGAAACATTGTTACAGGAAGCAGTCAATATACAGTAGTATAAAGTAAGTTTGCGGGAAACCGCAAACTTACTAACCTTTTAGGCGCCAACCTTATCCTTTTTGCTACGGTCGTCTTTATGAATGTTATCTTCAATAAACTTGACGATTTTTCCAGCAATATCAATACCTGTAACAGTTTCGATACCTTCCAGTCCGGGAGAAGAATTGACTTCAATAACCAATGGTCCTCTTTCAGCACGGAGCATGTCTACTCCAGCGATAGATAAGCCCAATGCTTTAGCGGCTTTTACTGCGGCTGATTTTTCGGCGCGAGTTAGCTTGACGATTTCACCTTTTCCACCACGGTGAATGTTGGAACGGAATTCCCCTTCACCACCTTGACGTTTCATGGCTCCTACAACCTCATTTCCTACGACAAAAGCTCTTAGATCAGCCCCCTTGGCTTCTTTGATAAACTCTTGTACAATGATATTGGCTTGTAAGCCATAGAATGCTTCCATTACGGATTTGGCCGCACTCTTGGTTTCAGCTAGTACAACGCCCAGTCCTTGTGTACCTTCAATAAGTTTGATGATCAACGGAACTCCACCTACATGCTCAATCAAGCTCTGGATATCACTCGGGTGCTTGGCAAAAGCCGTTTTTGGAATGCCAATACCATGCTTGGCCAAAATTTGCATACTTCTGAGTTTATCTCTGGAACGTACGAGTGCCAAGGAGCTTAGGGTCGTAAATACTTTAGCCATCTCAAACTGTCGAACCATCGCACTACCATAAAAGGTAACGGAAGCACCAACTCTTGGAATGATAGCGTCTACACTATCAATCAATTCTTTCCCAACATGGACCTGAGGGTCCCCACTCTCAATGACCATATAGCTTCTGGTGTGGTCGATTAGTACGGCTTCGTGACCAGCAGCTTCTATAGCTTCAAGTAGTCTTTTAGTGGAATAAAGTTCTTTTCCTCTGGATAAGACTGCAATTTTCATAAGGATGTTTCTGTTTGCTTTTTCTTGAATGATAAATTATTCTTGGATACGTCTACGAGGAAATTCTTCTTGAGTAATCGTTTTCCTAATAGAATAGGGAACTTCATCTTTTCCCGATCAGCCAAGGTAAACTCTGTTTCAAATCGCTGACCAAATAATTCTACTTCAGTGGTAATGACGTATCGATAATCCGCAACGCCGGAAGAACTTCGGACCTTTCTTTCTTCAAACTTATTCGTACGAAACTCCTTTCCATTGTATTGTTTGTGGCTAGGGTCTAATAATTGAAAGCAGATAAATTCCTCTCCATCTTTCTCCACTAGTTTTACCCTATGACAATGAATTGCTGAAGTCTCAGCTCCTGTGTCAATTTTACAGGGAATATCAGCAAGATCAAAGCTTGGTAAGTCCACATGATCGGTACTTCCGATCAATAACTTCTCCTTCTGTTTGGTTGTTTTCTTCATATGCTTTTGGCTATCCAAATGTAGATGATTGGTAATCTTTCACTTAGATTTTATAGGATTATTTCCGTGACAATAAAGAATAAATGCGTGCGAAAAGCAAAGATAAAGACGAAAGAATTATAGACCGCTAGTATTTGTCATTACAAGGATAAAATGGTCAAAAATTGGGTGCTATGGATCATTATTCATGCATTTCCAAAGTTGTGAAATAGTATTTTATAGCGCAATTTTATTATTTTACCTTCAATAAATAGGCTTTTATGGTTAAAATAATTCGATTATAACGATGAGTGAACTAATAACAACAAAACATCCTTCCGTTGAAGAGCGTCTAATAACTTCTGAAACCAGAATTTTTAAAGCGGTATTCCCTAATACGACCAATCATTATGATACCCTTTTTGGAGGAACAGCCATGCACATGATGGATGAAGTGGCTTTTATCACAGCGACAAGATTTAGTAGGCAAAGGATGGTAACCGTAAGTAGTGATCGGATTGATTTCAAGAAACCAATTCCTGCCGGTACGATCGTGGAGTTGGTTGGGAAAGTAGTACATATAGGTAATACTAGCTTGAAAGTAAGTGTCGATATCTATATCGAACAGATGTATTCTTATGAAAGGGAAAAAGCCATCACTGGAGAGTTTACTTTTGTCGCAATTGATGAGGATAAGAATCCTGTATCAGTGCAGTAGTTGTACACTCTAAAGAATCACTATGTGATGTTATTCTATGCTGGTTCTATACGGGTATTAGGCTCCAGCCCCCCTACACTGGTCCTATACTGGTCTTAGGGTCCTCCCTAAGACCTACAAGCGTTTTCTCCGAGCGTCCACGCTCGGTTGGCATGATTGAAAAGTGAAGGTTGGTCATGGATTGGTAGATCGAATAAAAAATTGTCATATTCCGTATAGTGACGGATTAAAATCCGCCCCTATGTGATGTCACCCCGTTGGGGTTTTGATAAATAATCTCCTCGCACAAAAATACCACACCGCCCAATTTTCAAGATTTCATTCCGGATTATTTACAAAAATAGAAGGCTAGTAAACGTAACTAGCCTTCCATTGACATCACCTATGCAGACATACTGTGTGCGAGCGAGGTATTAGTCTTAACTACTATATATTTTTGGTTTATAAGTATGTGTCCCTAAAAAGTATTGCAATAGAAAGTGGGGTAAAATAACTAATTGTGTAGTATATAAAAGATAACCAACCCTTTGCGCCCTTCAGGTGATATATATTATAATAACCTTCAGCCTTTTCTGTTAGCTGAGTAGACAACCATTTTTCAATAATTGTTGATAGAATTACAAATGATAAAACAAGAATAGTAACTCCCCCTTTTATCCCAAATAGAGCTTTTATTTCGTTTATGTTTGGGAAAATGCAAAGTATAAATAAAATAGAAAATATGTTTGCACTCAAGGATAAGGAGAATGAATATATTGCTGCATCTACCTTCCTTTTAAAATTTCTCTTCTTAAAGAAGGAAAGAGTGTCTTCAAATTCTATGAAATTAACAAAACACTTAATAAATAGCTTCTTCATTAGAGTCCCCTCTATATTTACAAATCATTTGAAAGTTATGTACTTGCTCCCTGTGTGTGGAAAGTGCATCAATAACGTCGTTCACTCCAGTGTCTGACTTCTTCAAAAGAAGAAACATACCATTCTGATTGTAGATTCTCTCTTTCAAAATAAAGTATTGCGTATATAGTACGATGAGTATTACTACTATTAAAGCTAAACCCGACACTTGTTTCAAGAGAATTACTCTTTTCTGAAATATTCTCACCCATGATATTATGAACATTTCCATACTTATTACTGATAGCTTTATCACTATTTAGATACTTCTTTCCTTTTGCGTAAAAGGAAGAATCTGATGATGAAACAGAAGCCAAAAGTATGATCATAAAAAATATGATAAAAAAAGCAGGTAAATGTTTTGTGTCAACAATTCGGTTTGTTCTCATCTTTATTTGTCATTTTTACTGTTATTCCCTACGAAAAAATAAACTTTACTGGTCTTAAGGTCTGCCACGTCATGTAATGATAAGACCTACAAGCGTTTTCTCCGAGCGTCCACGCTCGGTTGGCATGATTGGAAAGTGAAGGTTGGTGATGGATACATTAAATAAAAAAGTGGTCTAGTAGACTCTTAAAACCCAGCCCCTTCCAAGGTAATCACATTTTGAACTTCTTCTAAAGAGTCTATTGAATTAAATTTACTCCAATTATGAGCATACTTTACTTCAGCAGAAGATGAATTATCTATCTTCTCCCAATAACCATAATAAAAAATAATATGAGGTTTCTGCTCTTTCAAAAAGACTTTACAAAGATAGTCATTCGCTCCCTTTAAAGGTATTCTAACAATCATTTTAGCAAATTTTGTTGAGTCTTGATTGTAGGTAAAGCCCAACTCTTCTTTTTCATGAGATCGTTTTCTAACTAAGGTAATCGTATTTTTCAGTTTATAGCTTTCTATCAATACTGTATCAGTATCTTCAAAATAGATGGCAGAACCTAAGCGAATTATTAATGATAATCCATAAATGGATGCCATTAACATGATTAATTTAAAAGTGCTTCTCATTACCACAATACGTTATGGACTTGCAACAAAAAAGTGGGGTAGTTAACTCTTTAAAAAAACTCCTACTAAATAAAAGAATAATACTAATATAACCACTTTCCTCCAAGTTCACTATGAATTTTAGATGACTGTCTTTAGTGGCAGTAACACTGTTAGTGAAATTAGCCAAAAAAAGCGAGGAACGAGTGCAGTGCCCGTTCCTCGCATAAATCGTTGAAAGACGTTTACATCTTCACAAACTTTCCAATATACTGTCGATCGACTTCCAGTATATAAAGACCTTTGTGCAGGTGCTTTACGTCCATCTGAAGACTTTCTCCTTTGAATAGCTTACTGCCTACTTTTTTGCCTGTGATGTCCCGGATCACCACATTTCCTTTTTCTTGTGGTAAGTGCTGAAGGTATAAGGTAGTACGGACAGGAACAGGGTAGATCAATAATGCCTGTTGCTCCTCCATTAGGGTTGTTCGGTTGTTTGAGCTACTGACTGTTACATAGGTCGTGTCGGTATCGATCAGGTTATTGTTTTGATCGTATCCGTAGGCAATCACCTCACGGTTATTACCAGCAGTGTTCAGTGAAATAGGGAAGGAGTATGTCCCATTACTCACACTTACGTCAGCAACCTGCCAGGTATCCACCCTTACAACGACACGAGTGATTTGTCCACTGCCTGTACCTGAAAAGGTAACCGTATTATTGGTTTGCATTTGGGCTGGAGCATCTATGGTGACGTACTGATTGACGACATCCAGCGTACTTGCTGATGTGGCTACGATGTCATTGTTGGCATTATAGGCTGTAGCCACTACATTACGACCGCTCCCCAGTCCATTGAATGTATAGGTAAATGAGTATAGACCATTGACTACCGTTTCATTGGCTAGTGGCCAGGTATCTACGGTGACTTCTACACGGGTAATACCAGGAGTCGCCGTTCCTGTAAATACACAAGGGTCCCCGATGGCGGTCATGGCAGGGTGTGTAAGTGTCACCGTTGGCGTGATATCTGTAATTTCAATATTCTGAGTGGTGGTTGCTGTCTGATTATCGTTATCCGTTACGGTCAGACTGACAGTATAGGTACCCGTATTGGTATAGGTATGTGTTGCGTTAGCGGTGTTGGCAGTTGCTCCATCCCCAAAATCCCATGCATAGGCAGTAATACTTCCATCTACATCGGAGGAAGCGGAGGCATCAAAGGTAATGGAGGTATTCACCTGACTGCTTTGGGTACTGCTGTTGATGATCGCTTGAGGTGCTTGAGGTGCAATGCTTGCGCATTCCCTGAACTCCAGTTTGACCGCATCGACAATCACGACCTGATTTGCCCCTTCATTGGATATAATTACCTCATTGTTGCTACCTGTTCCCATAACATAAGTTCCTACGGAAACCCAGCTGAGGTTATTGAGTTGTTGATTAACATAGACTGTATTCGTACCATAAGCATGCTTGACGCTGACAGGCGTATTGGTTGCCCGATTGCTACCAGCCGTATAAAATACAAATACTTCGTACTCACCTGTTGTAGCAATAGAAGGCGTAAAGGTTGCTGACCAGTCATTTTGGGAGGTTGCTCCATCATGAATATACCCCGTACCGACATATCCCGGCGTAGAGGAGCTGCTATACCATGCACCAGATAACGAGGCTTGACTATCATCAAGAATGATTTCTGGATTAGATGGAGCGATACAATCGACAATATCAGCGGTAATGCTTGCAGTATTGGTGTTTCCCTGATCGTCGGTTACGGTAAGGGCAATGGTGTAAGTGCCTGTTTGTGTATATTGATGGGAAACGTTGCTGCCAGATAGGGTAGTTCCATCTCCCATATCCCAGGCATAATTGACGATTTGCCCGTTTGTAATGTAAGAAGCAAGCCCATCCAGGCTTATTGCTTGATCAACCAATGCTTCCACGGCATCTTCTGAAATCACAGCAACAGGCATAGGAATACCTACTTTAAACATTTTTGGGGATGAATAGGTAGATACGCCCAGGTCAGGACGATAGGCACGTACTGACCAATAGTAGGTTTGCCCGATTACAGGTCCATTGTAAGGAGAGCCATAACTACTGTCAGACCATAGGTAGGTAGTTGCTTGCCCTGTTCCTACATTCACAGGAATGTTAGCAGAGGAGCCTGTCGAAGCAGTAAATCCATTGGTTTCATTCCAACCAGAAAGGGAAGTGGCAACCTGAAGCCTGAAATCAGATCCAGTAGCATAAGGCATCATCCATTCCAGCATTACAGGACCGGGAACATCCTGTGCATCTGCAGCAGGAGCTATTGTGACGGGTGCTTCTATAGGCGTGTGATGAACCGCCATAATAGAGCCTACCGATCGGTATTGTTCTGAAGGGTTATTGATATAGCTACTGCCTGTTGCCATCTGCGCAGAGCCTCCTCCATCCAGGTTCAGGGCCTCTACACATCCAAGGTCTTTCATCACCTGCGCCAACTGTGGCAAGGATAGCCCTACAGAGTTTCCTAATCTGCCATCTGCAGATAACAAAATGATGTATCCGTCATTGGTATACCCTATTGCTGATCTTGGGTCGACATTACTGTAGGATACCCCTGATCCGAAGATGACCTCATTGGTATAAGTGATATAAGTACTCCCATTTTTGACTAATACCGGGCCGCCACCTATGCCGGTATACAGGTCATTTAAGGGAGTTCCATCGGCCTGTACAGGAGCAGGGGCAGGGGTACCCACTGCATTTGGAGTCGGTAGGGCATAGGCGTAAATATCGGAGGCGTTATTACCAAAATGATACACCCAGTCTACAGACATATTTCGGGACTTGTCTACGGTAAATAACCCACGAGTAACCTTGTAAGATAACCCGTCTCGAGTCACGGCGGCTATATTCTTGGCCGTGACACCTGTTGGTTCAATTACTGCCGAATAATTGGCTCCCCCACCAAAGAATCCTCCATTGATAGCGACTTTTGCTCCCTCTTGGGCACAAAAATCTCTTACATTTTTGAAACTTCCTTCAAAAGCATGGGCTTTAAGGGAGACTCTGGGATCATTCATATCTACTTTGATGTAACTGATGGTTAATGGCCAGCTAGCATCGGTTCCTTTGTATACCTCGATACCTTGAGGCATGTTGTAGTTGGAAGTGACGTTGGTCCAGTTGATATTTTGTGCACAGACAAAACATACGGAACATAGAAGGGCTATGACCGTGAAGAAGTGTTTGATCATGGTTGTGTTGTTTGTTGGGTTTAAATTGTAATGAAAAATATGCTTGAAACATTCTAAGCACCGTGTTAACAAGCATTGAATAGAGTATATTCTTAATATACAATCTTATTCAGGTAATATCCAATAGTTGCAAAATAAGTGTGATCTGATGATGTTTTATTAAATTATCAGCTAAAGGAATATGAAAATTTCAATCTTATCCCTTAAAACATTACTTTATGACTTGATAACTTACATGTTTGTAATAGATCAGAAAGGAACTGGAACAAGATTTGTTCGTCTATTATGGTAAGCTTACAATAATTTTTATAATTAATTTGACCAATTAAATGAGTTCGTTAACACCAATTACCGGAACTCTGGGGCTAAAGCGTGCAAAGCATTTATTGAATCGACTGACTTTTGGGCCTACCAAGGAGCGAATCGATGCCTTTGCTGCGATGACAATTACGGAAGCTCTGGATGAGTTGTTGCTGGAATATACTCCTGTGGAGGAACCCCGAGAGTTGACTAATGATGATGTCGATAATCCTTTGTATCGCTTGACTTATCAGGATAATGCCCAAGTTATACAATGGTGGCTGAGCAATATGCTTCAGGGAAATGGTTTAATAGAGAAAATGATTTTCTTCTATCATACCCATTTTACGACAATGGAATCTAGGGTAGAGGAGCCTAAAGCTTTAAGGGATCAACTTCAACTGTTTCGCAAATATGCCTTGGGGAGCTTCAAATCACTTTCCTATGATATTTGTTTTGATCACGCCATGATGGCACACCTGGATAGTACACAAAATATCAAGGGACGTCCCAATGAAAACTTCGCTCGTGAGTTTTTGGAATTGTATACCATAGGCAAGGGGCCACAAGTAGGTGAAGGGGACTATACGACCTATACGGAGCAGGATGTACAGGAAGGAGCCAGAGTATTATCAGGTTTTATTGAGAATCTCAGTAATCAAACGGAGGAGATTACTTTGGGTACTATTGATCCTAGCCGTCATGATTATACGGATAAGGAGTTTAGTACTGCTTTTGGTCAGCGTAAGATCGTTGCCGATACCACCTTGGAACCTTTGGATAGTGCCTTTAAGGAGGTACAAGACATGGTCGATATGATCTTTGATCAGGAGGCTACAGGGGTATTCTTATTGACTCGTTTATACCGTTACTTCCTATATGCAGATATTTCTCCGGATGCTTTGGAGAATGTCATTAAGCCATTAGCGGCACAATTGAAGGGAGAAGCGTATGAGATCAAAGAAGTACTAAAGGTATTCTTTAGTTCTCAGCACTTTTTTGATGAGGATAATGCAGACGTTACAGATAATATCCGTGGTGCGATCATTAAGTCTCCACTAGATCTAACCGTAGGCGCTTATCGCTTTTTCAAGTTTAAGCTTCCTGACAATACAGCTATGGTAGAGAATCCTGACATGTCAGGTGACCCAGAGATGATGGATGAGTATGCGACGGCTTTAGCTGATATCTATAGTACTATAGAAGAACAAGGAATGCGCTTATATGAGCCTCCTGAAGTAGCAGGGTATCAGGCATATCACCAAGCTCCTGTATTCCATAGATTCTGGATTACTCCCAATAATATTGCTTATCGTTATCTGTTGTATACAAAGTTATTGGATGAGGGGATGATGATGAATTGGGATATTCTGGAGTATTTCAAAGACCCACTCAATAGCAGTGATCCATCGGATGCAGAGCAGTTGGTGTCTGATCTGATTGATTATATTTTTCCAGAAATCATTACTCCTGAACGAAAACAAGGTTTTATCACCAGCACCATTGTCGAGCAGATTAGTGATAACTATATCGAGAACCTGGACTATTGGAGAACGCAGTGGAATGACGAGATGCAGGAGATGAATGTGCGCAACAAATTAGCCTTATTGGTGAAAATGTTGATGGAATCTCCAGAGCATCAGCTGTATTAGATCTTTTAGAACCTACTGACAAAAAATATGAACCGTAGAAAATTTCTCAAGAAGGCATCGGTTGCAGGGGCTGCTCCTCTAGTGATCGGAGGTCTTCCTGTACAATCCTTTGCGATGGATAGTAAGCTGCAAAGAGCTGCAGCCAGTAGTACCAATGACAAGGTGATTGTATTAATCCAGTTACATGGTGGTAATGACGGATTGAACTGTGTAATCCCTGTAGATCGCTACAATGAGTATTATAATGCCCGTCCCAATATCGCTATTCCTGATAAAGGGAACAGAAAGTATATTACACTGGACTCTCCCAACCTGACACCAGATGAGAAGCAGGTGGGCTTGCACCCAGACATGATGGCCATGAAGCAAATGTATGATATGGGTATGGCTGCCGTGATCCAGAATGTGGGGTATGAGAATATGAATGGATCCCATTTTAGAAGCCGGGATATCTGGTTTATGGGTGGAGATTTTGATGATGAATGGCCTTCTGGCTGGATCGGTCGTTACTTGGATGAAATATACCCTGGGTATCCTAAAGCATATCCCAATGACCAAATGAGACAACCTTTGGCATTGGAAATAGGCAACAGCATGTCGTTGGCTTTTCATAGGGAAGAGGGAATACCGGTGTCTATTGGTATTAGAAATCCCGAGCAGTTTTTTAATCTGATTGAGAAGGTAGACTTTCAGCCGCCTCAATCTGTAGCCGACACACGCTATGGAGAGGAACTTAACTGGATTATGAATCTGGAAACCCAGACAGATATCTATGCAGGAGAGCTTCATACCGCTTACAATGCTGGGATGAACAGTTCTGTAGACTATCCTTCCTTTTATCCGATGACCTCCTCTAGTGGAAGTAGAACCAATCCGCTTTCTGGTCAATTACGTATGATTGCCCGTCTGATCGATGGACAGACTAAACTAGGGCAAGGAAAAACCAAGGTTTACTTGGCTAAGATTGGTGGTTTTGATACCCATGCCAATCAGGTAGAGAACTATGATCCTTCGATGGGGTCTCATGGTGCCAAAATGTATCACCTAACTACAGCAATCAAGGCGTTCTATGATGACTTAAGAGCACTGGGACATAGTGGAGATGTAGCGACCCTGACGTTCTCGGAGTTTGGTCGTCGAATTTACTCTAATGCGAGTTATGGTACGGACCATGGAAAGGCAGGGCCAATGTTTGTATTTGGAGAAGGGGTGACGCCAGGAGTTTATGGTACGAACCAGGCACTTCAAGGAAAAGGAAACCTATCGGTAGAACTGGATTACAGGGATGTATTTACTGCGTTGCTGAAAGATTGGCTAGGTGCTGACTATGATACCCTGGATAAGACGGGCTTTGGTGATCGAATTGTACAGCATGGTGATCAGGTCCACTTGAGTAGCGATGTGGCATTAGAGCAAAACCTGGATGTCTTATTTAAGGGGCAAGGGGGTCTAGTCTCTAGTGTGAGAGAGGATTTTATCAACCAACGCTATCGTCTGCATGCGGCATATCCTAACCCAGCCCGTTGGAGTACGACAATCTCTTATCGAATCAATGATGTATTAGCTGTGAGAATGGGCTTGTACAATACAGAAGGTAAGTTGGTGAAAATGTTGGTCAACGAGAAAAAAGGTCCGGGAGAACATCAGGTATCGGTAGCTGTACAAGGGTTGCCGGAAGGAATCTATTACTACCGTATTGAGGCAGGGATACTTCGTGCCACTAAGCAATTGATCGTCATCAAATAAACGAAAACAGAAAACGACTATGAAACAACTTTTACTGCTGCTGTCCTTATTGCTTATGGCACAATGGAGTATAGGACAAGGAAGAAGTAGCAATCGCTATGTCCGTAAGATTATGGATGACAGTAAGTTTTACGCAGGTTTCCGTGTAGGAGCACAATATAATAACTTGCGTATTGTACAGTCCTATAATATGCTGGAGCAACTTGCTGGAAGTCAGGAAGGCTACCAAAAAGAATATGAGGGGATCATGGCACAGGTACAGCCTTCTGTTGCGATACAGCTTTATTATTACCCTGTACATGTGATAGGATTTACCTTTCAGCCGACCTTGAGTATGATGAGCTGGGAGTATTCCAATAGTTATCAATGGGCATCGGAAAATGTTAACCTAGCCAGTGATTATACCTTTAAGCATAAGATCACTTCTTTTGATCTTCCACTGATGGCAAAATTGACTGCTCCATTGGGTAATCTACAGGTTTATGCACAAGGGGGAGCCTATTTTTCTGTATTGTTTGATGCGACCAAGAAAGTAGAAATAATAGATACAGAGATCACAAATGCCGGAGAGTTTATTACAGAGAGTGTGAGACGGGAAGGTTTTGAGCAGCAGCTTCAACCTTATCATTGGGGGTATATTGCTGGTGGAGGATTAAGTATTGATGTACATACGGTTCGTCTAGGTTTGGAAGCTTATTACAAGATTCCGATGCAGCAGCCTTTCTTGGCAGAAATGAGATATCAGCAAGGAGGATACCTATCCAGTATTTACGATGTAATGGATGATTGGGAATATTCAGGACTTGAGGTAGCCCTAAGTGTGACGATTCCACTGGATCATATTGCGATGATGTATAGAAGTAAATAATAACCATGGAACTGATGATGCAATTCAAGAATAAATATATTGTACCGATTCTTCTCCTAGCCTTATGCTTTACAGCATGTATGGAAGAACCTATAGAAGTGGAGCCGCAGGAGTCTTTTATGAAGGTGTTCAATCATGAACGCTATGCTACGGGTGCTTATGCCCTTGGGGTGACGCCTTTATTGGACAGTGGGTATTTCTTTGTGAATAGAAGGCCTATTGCCAATTCCAAGTTTGGATGGGGAGGTAATATTATGCGTACCAATAGTTTGGGACAAATCCTTTGGGAAGCGAATATTCCGGATACTTATGAAAATGTATTGGAGCAACCGCTAGAACTGTCCGATGGAAGAACATTTGTGGTGGGAATGCACACGACTTCTCTGGCGACTGTTTTTTTGATGGCAGATCCAGCTTCTGGACAAACAACAGAAGCCGCTACGTTTGCTGAGTTTATTTATCCTTTGGCTGCGACCGTTACTGCAGATAATCACTTTTTACTTCAGTACTATAACCATCGCAATTATACGACAGGGTTAGCTAAAATCGACAGCAATTTTGAGATCGTTTGGGGTCAGGAGTACCGATTATCCGAGGATGTGATCACGCAAAACCCAATAGTGTCAGGACATCTAAATTGGGGGAAACGTTTACCATTTTTCGTAGAGGAGACTGCGGATGGAAATATTGTACTGAATGGTTTATACAACTTTTCTTTTGCATTGCTCTTTATAGATGGAACAAACGGGCAACGAATTAATGAGATTCTTGGTGGCCAACGTTATGATGCTGGGATTATGGATGCAGAGGTCCTGGAAGGCGGACATATGGCCGCTACGGTTTTTGAAATCGGTAAGCAGTCGATTGTTCCTTCAGCAATCATCAATGATATAGGCCAAGCATCGGATTTAGTAGCGATGCCTTATCTAGGGCTGGACTTTAGGAGTGAGTCTGAGGTCGAAGCACTGGAAGTTGATGGACAAAAGGTCTTTGTTTTTGCATTTACCAACTATACTGGAGGGATCACAGTACTTGTTGTGGATCAGGAAACACAAGAGATCTTGGTAGAAAAGCAATTTGGAGAAGGGCAGGCTTATGAACTCGCTGATATGGCAGCAACTGCTGATAATGGCATCATCATGCTGGCTCGTACGACAATGGCTTCTAAGTTTCAAACAACCGCTTTGATCAAGGTATCTGAAAGAGAGCTGACCAAAGAAAAAGAAGAAGAATAGTTTTTTTGTTCATCCGCTACACGGCGTATGTTAATTGAGCTTCGCTTGTTCATAATGTTTAGTTGTTTTTATTAATACGTACCATTAAACAACTAAACATTATGAACGAGCGAAGCTCAACTAAACATCATGAATAAAAGATTTACCTTTTGAGCATCCGGTAACCAAATAATAGAACTAAGGCACCTCCTATCGCAATCAAAAGACTTTTTATATTAAATCCACTGATATCTCCAAACCCTAAGGCTGTACCGATAAACCCACCAATCACAGCTCCCACAATACCAATAATAATAGTGACAATAATACCTCCGGGGTCATTGCCCGGCATAATCCATTTGGCTAATGCTCCCGCAATTAAGCCAAAAACTATCCATGCTAAAATTCCCATAATAAGTTGCTTTAAGTGTGATGATTCACAAATACAACAGATATTATTCAATTTTAACTCCATATAAGGAAATGATTTTTTACGCTATAGTAGTTTGGATAGATGCTTATCGGTTATCGCTTATTGTTTAATTAAGTTTGAATAAAAAATCGACAGTTGAGGCGGCTTACGCCGCTTGTTGAGTGGAGCTTCGCTCCGTTGAGTATAGCCCTTCGGGCTGTTGAGGTATTACAGTACTGCTTTTTCTCAACAGCCCGAAGGGCTATACTCAACGGAGCGAAGCTCCACTCAACGGCACGCAGTGCCACTCAACCAAGCCATTATAATTACTCTACCACGATACGGGGAATGTCAATCGGCAACCTCGTCAATAACTCATAATTGATCTGATTACTGAAATCACTAAAAGAGGCTACTGAAATTTCTAATTCATCTTGCTTGCCAATTAATACCACTTCGTCACCTTTTTGAATATTAGGAATATTACTAACATCCACACAGATCATATTCATATTAATCGTACCAACGACCGGAGCAAAATGCCCATTGATAATGACTCTGCCTTGGTTACTTAGTGAACGACTATATCCATGCCCATAGCCTACCGGAACTGTGGCGATTGTCATGGGAGAGTGTGCAAAGTAGGAAGTGCCGTACCCCACAAATTCTCCTTGTTGAATATCTTTTAAACTCATGACCTGACTTTTCCAGGAGATAATCCTTTTCAATGGGTAATCGTAGTCTGTTTTCTTGGTAATATAATGGGTGAAAGTCTCTTCGTTTGGAAAAAAACCATATTGAAGGATACCTACTCTTACCATATCCATCTGTGTATTTGGATGCCTAAGGGTAGCCGCAGAACTGGCAATATGCCTATTTTGTGGAGTGATTCCCATCCCTTGCAGTTTTCTAAGGATCTTTTGGTAGGTGATGGTTTGCTTTTTTACCCTATAATAATTGGAAATACTTTCTGCTCCCGCCAAGTGGGTACATACTCCCTTAAGTTGTAAATGAGGGCTACGGTCAATTTTAAGGACGAACTCTTCCAGTAACTCAAAGGGAACACCTGTTCGGTTCATTCCTGTTTCAACTTCTAAGTGAATCAAGGCCGGTTTCCCTATTTTTTTAGCGGCTTCCTCAGCTTCCTGTAAACGCTCTCTTTCAAAAATATAAAACTCTACTTCTTGCTCTACTGCCCAGTGTACCTGCTCTTGCGTAAGCATTCCCATAATCATAATGGTGCTGTTACGCTTGCTTACTTGTTTTACTTGGTAAGCCTCTTCTGCATTAAAGACAGAGAAGTGGTTGATTCCCATATCCTCTTCTAGGGGAATGATAATGGGAATACCATGCCCGTAAGCATTTCCTTTAACGACACAGGAAAGACGTGTATGGCGTAGGAGTTGTTGGCGTATAAAGTTAATGTTTTGTTCGAGCGCTGATTTACTGATTTCGATATGGTTGGAATAAGACATGAATGAATACTAAGCTAATGATATGTAAAAAGAGACCTATGGTAGCGTTGCATAAGTAGTTGCCACACTACTAATAGGCTTTGTTGAATCGTTGAATTTCACCTTCGGTGAGTTGAATCGTTGATTCGAGTTGATAGGTTGTTTGAGTATTCATATATATTTCAATCAACAATTCAACTCGAATCAACGAGTGAAGCTCTATTCAACTCATCACGTAGTGATGAAGTTCAACGATTCAACAAAGCTTATTGGTAGTATGACAGATAAATTTAAGCCGTTTGATAGACCTCTGCTATACGCAAAGCAATTTGATGAAATAAGCGCACTGCCACTGGAGTAATCTCATCCGGGTAATCATAATCGGGGTTGTGAAGGGCAGGACAATTTTCTCCTGAGCCTATTCCAAACATCGCTCCTTTGTATTTTTGGGTAAACAATCCAAAATCTTCTCCCCACTTAAATGGATAGGCTCTTTCCGCAGCAGGCAAGTCACATTCCTTGATAGCCGATAAGAGGTGCTCCATCGCTTCTGGGTGGTTTTCATTGGCTTGAAAGTGTTGGGTGAAGGCTATTTCAGGGGTTAGATTTTCTTCTGAAGCTATTTTTTTGGAAAGGGCGACAATCTGATCTGAAATATGTTCTAAATAGTCTTCTGTCCAGGTTCTTACGGTGAGGTGAAGTTCTCCATAACCTGCAGAGATCCCATAAGCCAATTCTCCCATATTAATATGAATTGGCGTAATCACGGTTAGCTTTTCATCGTCGGGATTGTTATTGGCTAACTTTAGTGATTCTTGCAATATTCTAGATAAGGCAAGGGCAGGGTTATCTCCATGCTCCGGCTCTGCCGCATGAGCCGTCTTACCGTGTAACTTTATAATAATACTTTTAACAGACGCTGTAAAGGATGCAGGTTTGTAGATGATTTTATTGAGAGGATAGCCTGGTAAATTATGAAAGGCAAAGACATAATCAGGGGATAGGGTGTCAAATTTATCATCCTCCAGGATTGCTTTGGCGCCTTCTCCATTTTCTTCTGCAGGTTGGAAGACTAAAAGTACTTTCCCTTTCTTAGGAGGGGTTTGAGATAATTGCTTTGCTAGCCCTAGCATTGAGGTTAAATGTCCATCATGCCCGCATTTATGAGACACCCCCTCTGTGATTGATCGGTGAGCGAAGGTGTTGATCTCTTGAATGGGTAGAGCGTCTAGTTCGCAACGAAATAGAATGGTAGGTCCTTCCTGAAAACTGTCAAACACAGCAATTACGCCCGTTCCTCCAATAGGACTAATCACCTCAGTAGGGTTTAGTGTCTGTAATACCTCCACCACTTTTTTTGCAGTGTGATACTCTTTTCCAGAGACTTCTGCAATGGCGTGAAATTCTCTTCTTAAAGTAGTTAAATCAGTTGTTAGCATAAAAGTTGAGGTTTGTTTTGTTATTAAATCTCGAATAGAACTTTTTTAATATAAGAAGAATACGCTCTTTATGAAACAATACGAATGGTGGATGGTTAGAATTGTAAGAGAAGAATAAGCCATTCAACTCCATTTAACAATTCAAGAAAACAGCATTAGCTGCTAACTACTGGATATGAAGTCTCTGTTTTCTTGTATACCTATTTGAAAACGTGGTAGGGACGTGCCATTGGCACGTCTGGAATGTTTGAAACTGTACAAAAATTAGTTGATGTCCAGTCGTTAGCATTAGCTGTTCAAAAGATTCAATTTAAAGTAGCAATGAAGAAGATTAAGATTGATGTTATTTCAGACGTGGTATGTCCATGGTGTTATATAGGAAAAAAACGCCTTCAGGATGCTATGGATGAAGGTGCTGAGGAGTTCGACTTTGAGGTGAACTGGAAGCCTTATCAATTACACCCAGATCTACCTAAAGAAGGTATGGAGAAAGAGGCTTTTGCACGTTATAAGTTTGGAAAAGGAGCCGAAGAGATCTTCCAACAAGTAGAAGTAGCTGCCCGTGGAGAGGAATTGCCTATGGATATGTCCATCTTGGAAGTGATTCCAAATACAGCAGAAGCACACCGCTTGATGTATCTATGTCGTCAAGAAGAGAAAGATGAGGCTTTAGGACTTGAGCTATTCAAGAGCTTCTTCGTAGAGGGAGCTGATTTGAGTAATGTGGAAGAGCTGCTTGCTAAAGCTAAGAAAGTGGGTGTATCGCAAGAAGTGATCGATACATTCAATAATACTTCGGCAGGTGATGAAGAGGCCAGAAGAGAAGAGGCTTTGTATCGCCAGGCAGGTGTCAACGCAGTACCTAGCTTCATTATCAATGACAAGTATATCATTAGAGGAGCACAAGCAGCGGAGACGTTCCTACAGTGCTTTAAAGACGTATAAAAAGGTGTAAAGTAAAAGGTAATAGGTATAAGGTAATAGGTGAATTTAAACCTTATACTTATTACTTTCTACCTTTTACTTTATACCTCTTACCTTATAAAAATTTCCCCTTTCATATACGTTACGGCTCTTCCGCTGATCAATACCCGATCTCCTTGTAGCTGACAATATAGGTCTCCACCTCTAGCGGATAGTTGTTGTGCATGTAGCGTATCTTTTCCTAGCTTTTTTGCCCAGTAAGGAATAAGCTTGGTATGGGCAGAACCCGTTACAGGGTCTTCTTCAATGCCTACAGCTGGACCAAAAAAGCGGGAAACAAAATCCACGGTATCTCCCTTGGCAGTAACGATAATCCCCCTATAAGGCAATTGTCCTAACGCAGTAAGGTTGGGCGTCAAGTGACGTACTTCATTTTCACTTCCTACCACAATCATAATATCGTCGGAGGACTTGTAGGTTCCATGAACAGCGGTACCCAAAGCGGTATCTAGCTTTTGTGATGGTGGGATCATCTCGATTTTCTGTGCTGGGAAGTTAAGGGTTAGCCGGTCGTTGGCTTCTTTGGTTACCTCGAGTACTCCCGAACGGGGGCTATTGAATAGGATCTTCGATTGATTGTATTGCAAGTGCTCAAAGAGTACATGCGCAGCAGCCATCGTGGCGTGCCCACATAGATCCACCTCTGTTGTTGGCGTAAACCAACGAATAGAATAGGCTCCTTCTTTGGTGACGATAAAGGCCGTCTCAGAAAGATTATTTTCAGCGGCAATATTTTGTAATAGTTCATCTTCCAACCATTCTCCCAAAAGACAAACTGCTGCAGGGTTTCCTTTGAATTGTTGGTAAGCAAAGGCGTCTACTTGATAGATTGGAAGTGTGTTTGTTGTATTCATGGATTATCAATGTCTCTGTTTCTAAATAATTGTCTATAAACACTCAGGTTAATCTTGTCGCTGTCTACGGACTAATATGCCGTTTAGAAACGCCATGTAATGGATTATTGGTTATCGTTTAATCATTCAATCTTAATTAAGTAATAAACAATAAGCGATAAACCAATATTGTGTAACAGCTTTAATCTTAACTCCTAATATTAATATCAAAGATACATCAGGGAGAGGGAGAAATAGAATGATTTTAATACAGGTATATGAATTATTTAAGAATATTAGCGTAAGCCTTAACAATAACCTTACGCTTGTAGGATTCTGACCTAAAAAAGTAGGTAAAGTAGGTAAGGATGTGATATCTCAGGAAGAAAGCATGTAAGCCTTGAATTGTTTATGACCAAAAAGATATACTATATCCTTATCCTTATACTGATGACATCTCCTCTACAAGGGCAGGAAGGGCATTATTGGACAGAGCAGTACGGAACACGATCTATGCTGTTGAGCGGTTCTGTTATTGGAGGAGTGGAAGACCTGGGTGCTGTATTTTATAATCCAGCAAGACTAGGGCAGGTAGAGAATCCCTCTTTTTTGTTAAGTGCGGATGTTTATCAAATCTCAAATTTTACTATAGAAGATGGTGTACAAGATGGAGTGGATACCAAAAATACAGACTTCGGAGGGGTGCCTAGTATGTTTGCCGGTACTTTCAAAATAAAAGCATGGCCAGAGCATCAGTTTGCTTACTATAGTTTGCAGCGAGCTCGCTTATCTGTTCGCTTTAATTTTAGAAATGAAAGTCGTGGAGAAGTGTTAGATGATTTACCAGGTACGGAGATTTTTGAGGCAGAGACCAGGTCTAATAGTAGTTTTAGGGAAGAATGGTTTGGCCTTACCTGGTCACATAAACTTTCGGATAACATATCTGTAGGAGTGTCGGCAAATATCTCGATTTTGAACAGCCGAAAAAGTAACGAGCTTTTTCTAAGGGCATTTTTGGAGGATACGGCAGAAGTAGGGATTTATGAGTATAGAAGAGAGTTCAGATATAATGTGTATGGTTTTTTATGGAAAGCAGGATTAGCTTATCAGAAAGAACGCTTGTCTTGGGGATTAACGATCCGAACACCACATCTCAATATTATTAATGAAGGAAAGTATAATTACCAAGAATATTACTCAGGTTTTACGGGTTCATCCATTGATGGGTATTATGCGAATAGCTATCAGTCTGGCTTAAAAGTGAGACGTAAAACGCCCTTTGCAATTGGTGGAGGAGTAACCTATAGCATAAAGGAAAAAAACAAAATACATTTCAGTACAGAGTTTTTTAATGGTGTCAATTCTTATGATCAATTAGTGGCAAAAGATCATATTGCCCAGAGTAACCCTGAGGATACGATTTCTTTTAAGGTAGTAGAAAGGTTGCGACCGGTTATCAATTTCGGAATAGGTTTGGAGTGGTATATCAATAAGAACGTTTCAGGGTATGCCAGTACGAGTACAGACTTTTCAGCCATACCAGATGATGCTCCCCAGTTTAACAATCAGGAAGCTGTGGTCAGTAATGCATTGTTGAATGCTAATTTCTTGAATATTGGTGGAGGGATAGTTTTGAATTTTAGAGGTGCAGATATCACGTTAGGAGCAACCCATACCGGGGGAAGTAGGTCTTTTGAGCGTCCCTTCTCATTTCCTGAAGACGGTGGAGGAGGAACCCTGGAAACCAATGATGAAGGAAGGGTGCGTTGGAACCGATGGCGTATTGTCTTCAGTTTCTCAGTGCCTTTTGTAAAGAGTTATACCAAGAAGCTGGAGGATAAATTGCAAAACCTACAGAAAAAGAATTAACATTCATTTTATTATTTTCATTTACCTTTGCAAAACTATGAATTATGCCCTCTAAGGAGAAGCGTAAAAATAAACAGAATTACCAATCTATATTAACATTACATGGATAAGAACAATATCGCTACAGTAGACTTTCATGACCTGGTTTCTGGAGATGCAGAACGCAAGTCGAATTTTGTAAAGGAAATGGGAGATTCATTCTCTAATATGGGCTTTGTGATTGTGAAAAATCACGGCGTAACCGAGGAGATGAAAAAGCATTTATTTGAGACGTCTAAGCGCTTCTTTGGCTTGCCGGAGGAGGTGAAAAGCACATATGAGAAAGAAGAGCTTGCCGGACAAAGAGGATATACAGGTAAGAACAAGGAAAGTGCTAAAGGAAGCGAGTTGCCTGACTTGAAAGAGTTTTTTCACGTAGGTCAGGTAGTGACGGATAATGATACAGTGAGCTATCCTGATAATATATGGGTAGATGAGGTGCCAGAACTGAAGGAGGTTTCTTTGGAAGTGTACCGCACGTTCGAGCAAACTGGGAAGCAACTGTTGAGAGCGATTGCTTTATACCTAGGTCTGGAAGAAAACTATTTTGATGCAAAAATCCACAATGGAAACAGTATCCTTCGTTTACTTCATTATTACCCACTAGAGAATGTAGATAATATTCCTGATGGTGCCGTGCGTGCAGCAGCCCATGGTGATATTAACTTGATCACCTTATTGATGGGAGGTAGTGCGGAAGGTCTACAGGCACAGTCTCTGGATGGACAGTGGATTTCTGTTTCTCCAAAAGAGAACGAAATTGTCATTAACATCGGTGATATGTTGGCAAGATTGACTAACAATAAGCTTCGTTCAACGATCCACCGTGTAATTAATCCATCGAAAGAAAACCTGAAGTCTTCTAGATACTCTATGCCATTCTTTATGCACCCTAGAGCAGAGATGGATCTAACGTGTCTGGAGGGCTGTGTAACAGAAGAAAACCCTAAAGCCTACAAAGATATGACGGCAGGGGAGTTCTTGACAGAGCGTTTGAGAGAACTAGGCTTATTGAAATAAGCTGTTGAATCGTTGAGGAGGCTTGTACCTCCTCTGGTTGAATAGTACTTAGTGTAGAGGTGTATAGTCTGAAACTTTACACCTCTACACTTTTACACCTCTATACTTCATTACCTATGGTGAAGAGTTGAATTGTTAAATGATTTAGATGTATTTTAGAGCGAAATACTTTTCAATAAACCATTAACTCGGTTCAACGATTCAACCTATATGCAGCATCTTATAAAATACCTACAGTCATGTTATCTCTCCGATAATAGAGAACAGGGCCTGACTGATTTTTTTCATGAAAAAGTAGAAATACCTTTCTGGCTGAATGATGCAGACATGCTAGAGGGGGGATTACCCTCATACCCAGTAGACGAAGAATGGGGAGAGCGGGCAGCCTACCGATTACAATTACACCCAAAAGAAAAATCTATCTATCTATGCTCCCTTTTTGTTAAGGGGAAGTACAAGATTAATGGTCGCAGTAGAGCACTGACGACACCTCTTTATATGACCCCTATGACCATCGAATACCGGGAGGAGATGTATTATGTTTCTCCTGTATGGGAGAATACGGTCATTAACATTACCGCACTTAGGGTTCTTGCGCAAGAGGAGGAATTCCCCCAACAATTACTTTTTGATTTAAAGGATCCTTTATTAGATGGTGTATTGACGTTTAATGAGGTGAGTGCCGTTCGCAATAGCATTAAAGAATACTTTACTTCTTGTGATACGGAGCCTTTATTGATGTATCCTACGTTAGAGACAGAAGAGAAAATCAGTAAAAAGTATGAAGAGGAAGGTACTGTCATTGAACCAGCTTCCGCTTTATGTGTTCTTAGAAAATCATCGTTGACGTATGGTGTCTTGAGCGAGTTAGATGAACTGTCAGGGTTTCAAGAGGCTGAATACTCTTCAGCTTTAAAGACCTATTTGGGAAGTACTTCCAATCATTTTAAAAACGAAAGCACCTCTTCTTTAATGGTTCCAGCGCTATTAAGTGAAGCTCAGGAAAATATTATTCAGGTAGGAGCGACCTCTCAAGCCAGTGTTATTGTGGGTCCTCCGGGAACAGGGAAGTCTTTTACCATTGCGGCTATGGTGATGGATTGTGTAGGAAGAGGAGAATCTGTCCTGGTGGTTTCTTCGAATAATCAAGCGGTGGATGTTGTAGGGAAGAAACTCAAGGAGGAGTTTGATATGGCAGAAGTCCTTATGAGAGGAGGAGGAAGCCGAGAACTGAAAAAGCAATTGAAAGATCAGTTGGAATACATCCTGCAAGGAGGAGGGATGCCAAAGGTGACTTCGGCAGAGTTGAATAAACTTAGAAAAGAGCTATCGGCTATAGAGAAAAAGATTGAGAACATTCACCAGACGTACAAACGAAAAGAACTTAGGGAAGGGAAGCGAAAAGAGCTTTTTGAAGGAGCAGGCTGGTGGAATAGATTGACACAAAGAATAGAAGAATATCGTATCGAACATGAACGTCCACTTTGGGAAGCTACCGAAGCCTATTATCAATTGCTGAATGAACGAAACAGACTGATACAGATCTATGTAAAGAATAGTTTTTACTATCAGGTCAACCAATGCCTCAAAAAAGACTACAAAGCCTTAAAGAACCTTCATGGAGCCATTAAGGCAAGAAACAGTGGCCGCAAGTCAGACATCTTCGATTCCCTGGACTTTCAACGACTGCTTTCTGTATTTCCAGTATGGTTGGTGAGTATCACAGAGGTGAGTGCGGTGCTGCCGATGTATAAGGAACTCTTTGATGTGGTGATTATTGACGAGGCGACCCAATGCGATATCAGTAGTATACTTCCGGCATTACAACGAGCCAAAAGAGTGGTCGTGGCAGGGGATTTCAAGCAACTGAGACACAATTCCTTCCTAAGTCGAAAACAACAACAGTATTTAGGGAATCTCCATCAGTTGACATTGGAGGAACAGAAACGATTAGACTACAGGGAGAAAAGTGTACTGGACCTGATCTACGAAAGCACGGAAGATCAACGACAGCTTAACTTTTTGGATGAGCATTTCCGTAGTCATCCTCAATTGATATCCTTTTCTAATAAGCAGTTCTATCAGAAGCGTTTAAAAATCATGACGCATCAGTATCTGAAGGAAACCGATAATCCTTTAGAAGTGGTGGGCGTAAAAGGGAAAAGAACCAAGACGGGATATATTAAAGCGGAAGCCGATAAAGTGTTAGCACTATTGGAGCACTTGATTGAGGAACAGAAGGAACTTCCTGTTGAAAAAGTGTCTTCCATAGGAATACTTTCCCCTTACAGGACACAGGTAGACTACCTACAGAAAAGAGTGCAAAAGCAATTGACGTTGGAACACCTACAACGACACGATGTCTTGGTAGGAACAGCACATTCTTTTCAGGGAGAAGAGAAAGACTTTATGATGCTTTCGATGGGGATTTGTCCGGAGACGCATCCTTCAGCCTTACAACACCTGAATAGAGAGGACGTATTCAATGTGAGTATTAGCCGGAGCCGAAAAAAACAATGGATCATCTCATCGGTTATAGGAACAGATTATCTAAAAGGCAAGAAGAGTCTTATGGAGGCCTACTTGGAACACTCAGAAGCATTTTTACAGGGACAAGTAGCCCAAATGTTAGAGATTCCTTTTATAGAGGAGTTGAAGACATGGTTGCAAGAGCAAAAGCTAGGGGAGGTAAGAACGGATTTTGAAATAGGCAACGAATGTTTTAGTCTGGCTTTATCTTACCAAGGGGGTACCTTTTGTTTTTACTTCCCAGGGTTCGAGAAAGAGAGGCCTTTACAAGTCTATCATAAGATGCTAAGAGTAAAACATTATATCGTCCCAATACCTTTTGGACAATGGACTTTGAAGCAAGGTTGGGTGAAAGATCACCTGCTGGATTTGATTAAAAATGGACGAATGTTAAAACGTTATTAAATGGAAATCGTGATTTCTTGAAAAAAGCCTTAAATTTGCAGGAATTTTGACAGGCAAGATATGAGAAAAGTAGCATTTTATACATTAGGCTGTAAGCTGAACTTCTCCGAGACCTCTACGATCGGTCGTATGTTTGAAGAGAAGGGATACAAAAAAGTAGAGTTCTCAGAAACTCCAGATATATTTATTATTAATACCTGTTCGGTAACCGATAACGCAGATAAGAAATGCGCAAAGGTGGTGAGAGAAGCCAAGAAGATCTCTCCGAACGGCTATGTGGCTATCATTGGTTGCTATGCACAGTTGAAACCAAAGGAAATCTCAGAACTGGAAGGGGTGGATGCAGTGCTCGGAGCCGCAGAGAAGTTCCGTCTGATCGAACTGCTGGACGGTTTCGTGAAAACAGAAGAGCCAAAAGTACTGGCGCAGGAGATTAAAGAAACCAAAGACTTTATCTCAGGGTACTCCATTAACGATAGAACCCGTACCTTCTTGAAAGTACAAGACGGTTGTAACTATCAATGTACCTTCTGTACTATTCCATTGGCAAGGGGAAAGAGCCGAAGTGATACGATAGAGCATGTGATTAAAAACGCGCAAGAGATCGCAGCCTCCGAAACAAAAGAGGTGGTACTGACAGGAGTAAATATTGGAGACTTCGGTATTATCAACGGAAAGAGAGAAGTACGCTTCTTTGATCTGGTAAAAGAACTGGATAAAGTAGAGGGGATTGATCGTATTCGTATCTCGTCCATCGAACCGAATCTACTATCGAACGAGATTATCGAATTCTGTGCCGATTCAGAGCGCTTTGTGCCTCATTACCACATACCACTTCAGTCAGGTTCAGATAAGCTCTTACAGCTTATGAGAAGACGTTATAAGCGTGAAGTTTATAGCAGTCGGGTAGAGCTGATCAAGAAGCTTAATCCAAATGCGTGTATTGGTGTAGATGTGATCGTTGGTTTCCCTGGAGAGACAGAAGAAGATTTCCTGGATACCTATTACTTCCTGAATGAGTTAGACGTTTCTTATTTCCACGTATTCACGTACTCAGAGCGTGATAATACAGAAGCGGTTGATATGGAAGGGGCTGTTCCAATGAAAGAACGTAACCGTCGTTCCAAAATGCTTAGAGGACTTTCTGAAAAGAAAAAGAGAGCATTCTATGAAAGCCAGCTAGGAAATGAATATAACGTACTCTTCGAACATGAGATTCAGGATGGTTACATGTATGGATTTACGGATAACTATGTAAGGGTTCGTGCCAAGTATGATCCTATGTTGGTGAACGAGATCAAGAAAGTAAAATTGGTTTCCATCAATGAGGAAGGTACCGTAGAGATCGAAGAGCCAGAATACGTTTATGAAACGCATTAAGGTTTACTAGCACAGGGCACCACCCTGTAAATGATATAAACTGGTCGTAGTGTCCTCGCTACGACCTTTTTCATTTTTTGAGCGTCCTCGCTCAAAAGGTCACTATACCCAATCCTCCTGCTCCTATATTCCCGCTCATACAGAATCTCCTTTGACTCAAAAAATACAGTCGACATAAGATATTATTTCTTATGCCATATAATCTTTTCCTCTTTATACTCTATCTCATACACCTTCCCATTGGACTCAAAAGTACAGCGAAAAGCTGAGGGCAGGGCTTTGTCATCAGTAGGAATCCAGTCTTTTTGCTGATAGTCTATAATAATAAATAGTCCATGTTCTCCACCAGCAGCCAAAAAGCGCTCTCGGTCCCCATCAAAAAAGTCTATACTTGCAACTGACTTTAATTCGCCATATATAGAAGACACACGCTTTGTCGGCATCCCAATCTCACTAACTTCCCAAAGTTGTTTTACATCAAAAGGGGCATGAAAAGGGTATTGAAGATTTCTACGACTAATGAACTCTACAATATTCCCATCCATATCTTTAAAGTACATTGCCTTGGCATTCCAGGCAGAGAAATCTACCAATTTTTCTCCTTGAAAGGGAAGGATCTTTACTTTTTGTTGAAGCCATTCCATTACTTCCTCTTCCTTTTCAGAAGGAATATTAAAGGCAAAATGATAGGGAGTGGCATCTGACTTCTCTTCGAATCTTAATAAAGTATTCTGGGTAGTGATTTCAAAAAATGTATCCGTCTCTTGCGTGATTTCAAGGCCTAGCGTATTCTGATAAAAAGATTTTTGACGTGGAAGATTGCGGCTATATAAGGTGAGTTCTTGTATTTTCATAGCATAGTATAATTCGGGTATATCTTTTGTGGATTGTATTTAATGATAGATCATCATTTTTTATTAACAGTTTTAGATATGCAAAAGTTATTTTTTTACTTCATCACTATTCTTTTAATTTCTTCTTGCAGTAGCTTATCCAAACTTACCCAGTTTGAGATGGATTATCAAACAGAGGTAGAGGTGCCATCCTTAATAGGAATAGAGTTTCCATTGAAGGTTTTAACCCCAAAGATTGAGACTAATTCAGAGTCAACCTTCGCACTAAATGATACTCGTAAGGATATGGTTGAACAAGTTCTATTGAAGGAACTTACCCTGAGTGTAACGACTCCATCAGGTGGAGACTTTAGCTTTTTAGAATCCATGACTGTATTTCTAACCGCAGAGGGATTAGAAGAGATTGAAGTAGCATCCATTAAAAATATTCCCTGGCAAGTTGGAAATACGTTGACGCTAACTCCTACAGGTGCCGATCTACAGGAGTATATCAAGAAAGACGAGTTTCAGTTAAGATTGAATACAGTGACTGATGAGTTGATCACACAGGATTATACAATCAATATTGATGCGACATTCTTTATTGATGCCAAGGTGTTAGGATTGTGATTTCGTATGGCCGCGCCAGTGGTGCGGCCGTATGAAAGACTTGTAATGATGTGGTCCCTTTGTGAAAAATGTAACCCTTCCTCCGTTTTTCATTATGTAAGTAAAAAACACTCCCACATCATGAAAAACCAATTACAACTCTTAGTTCCTTTTATGTTATTGATATCCTGTGAATGGGATACGACCGTTATTTTAGATCGCGAGCGTGCCCAAGATCAAATAACCCTTTCTTGGCAGCGGTATCTTTACGAAGAGAGAGAAATTATTCCTTTGTCCCAGTTCAAAACTTTTGGAGAGTGCTTTGACGATATTTCACTCCAATACAAGAATAGTTTCTTTCCTCAAATTGCATTACAAACAGAGAAGGGAGTAATTATACCGTTGTACGTACAATCCTTTGAAATAAGTAAAGGAGCATGTATTTGTTTTAAAAAGAGAAATATATGGGAGTTGCAACAGGTAACAGACTATTCCAAAAAGCAATTTAATGCCTTTTACATAAACCCACAGCAGAATAAACGATATGCGGAATCCCCAAGAAAAGCCGCTATTTACTTGGGTTTACCAAAAAGTACATCAACTGAAGAATTTTCTAGATTATTAGAAAATATATTCGGTGAGTACCAGAAGTTATGGAATAAGCAAGCGTTGATGATGTTTGACAAGAAGGTGGAGGAACTCAATGAAGAGGAGTTTGAAAGAGTCTATGAGCTTTTACCTATGTATATTGATTTTGATAATAGGCTTTTCGACGAGACAAAGTTTCTTTATTGAGAGTGGATGCTCTAATAATGAAAAAGGTCGTAGTGAGGACACTACGACCAGTATATTCGTACTATACGATATTTCTTAGATGGCTTCTTTCAATTCTCCAATAAAGAAGGTAACGAAATCTTTTGTGTTCTCATCTTCAATTCCTAGTTCAGGAATGATAGATACGTGCTTTAGTCCAACTTCCTCGGCACGGTCATGCAATGCTTTGGCTTGGTAAGCGTGGTGGAAGACAAAGTTGAACAATGCTCCAATACTTTCCGGATTATTCAAGTCATACATGCTTTCGTCCGGTTCCAGGTTCCAGATAGAATTTTGTAGGTAAATTGGAGGGTCATTAGCATCCATTAGACTCAAGATTTCTACTTGCTTTCTGTAAGCGGAAGTCTCATTGCTGTATAGATCAGATACGGAGCTGATTCCATAAAAGCTGTTGATCGTTGCGGCGATGCTTGGCACGGCAGACAAAAGGCCAACACTTAATGGAAGGTCACCTTCTGGGCCTAAAACAGCATTTGGTAAACTTTTGGAGTCTAGTTTCAAGCCGTGGTCTGCCAATGGCTTGAAGACTAACTGGTCCCATTTAGGAATGTCGTAAGTTGCTTGAGTCTCCAATGCTCCAATTGCTTTTACACTAGTAGATTGTGTTAAAACAATATCATCAGTTTGGCTAGTAGAGATCGCCAAGTCATCGCTCAATCCCAAATACAAAGCTGTACCGGCTCCAGCAGAAGCTCCAAAAATGCCAATACGATCAGGATCAATATTGAACTCCTCTGCATACAATTTCAAATACTGTAATGCTCTTTTGCTGTCATTTAGTGATTTGATCACTCCTTCGGTTTCATTTTGAGCATCCAATAGGCGGTAACTGATAGAAGCGAATGAAATTCCTTGAGAAAGAAATGCCGTTACAATATCTGTAGGGTCTTGTCCTCCAAAGTTTTGAGGAGATAGAGAACGGTCTCCGGTTACAAATCCACCACCGTGTATCCAAATTACCAATGGGGTAGGAGCAGTAGCATCTGCCAGATAAATATCAAATTTGTTCTTCTCATTGGTTCCATAAGGAACTGCAGCAGCATACTGATAATTAACCGCTGCATCCAATTGTAAAGGAGAAGTGCTGATATAAGTACTTATATCAATAGGTTCCTTTACTAAGTCTACTTCTTGTTCAAAAAGGTCACAGCTCGATAGAAAGAGCGCATTGATAAAAAAGAGTAATAAAAATTTTCTCATGTGATTAGTATAATTAAGAGGTTGTAGTTAAAAATGTGATCGAATCAAGATTCAATTAAACAAAATTTAATCCATAAATCAGGATTTTATCAATAAAAACTATGGGAAATAGAGGGGACATGTGGATTTTATTTAAAAGTTATAGAGTATTTTTAGTCTAAACTTGCAACTAAATAATAAACTTAAATTTTAATTAAAACTATTTATCCTTAAATTAGGAGCATCAAATACCACAGTCATGTAAAAACTAATTCACATA
Source organism: Algivirga pacifica (assembly GCF_039543525.1). Taxonomy (NCBI): domain Bacteria; kingdom Pseudomonadati; phylum Bacteroidota; class Cytophagia; order Cytophagales; family Flammeovirgaceae; genus Algivirga; species Algivirga pacifica. The sequence continues at coordinate 16,386 of NZ_BAABJX010000048.1, read as the reverse complement.
TCGAACAAGTATTTCTTTAAACGCTATAGAAGGGAAGAGGACTTATTATTAAGCTCAAAATCACTTTATCTATATAGCTTGTTCGTTGTGCCTACCTTTTAGTTTATATCTTATTACGCTTTATAGCTAGTGATGTTTAATCGCTTATTGGTTATCGTTCATAAACAATAAGCGATAACCGGTAAACGGTATATTATCCCGTAAACAGCGACAGGGTTAATCGTAAACACTATATAATTCACAGCTAATAAGCATACTATGACTGTATCATGAAAAAATATAACCGTACCTATCATTTCCCTTTTTCTCCGGGTACAACCTCTGACGATAAAATTTTAAAAGACTGGACCGGTATTCTTCAATATCCATTGGTAATGACTGAAAAGTTAGATGGTGAGAATACTTGCCTAAAAAAATCTGGCGTATATGCTCGTTCCCATGCAGCTCCTACACGCAATCCATGGGCAAAAAATATGTGGGCTATTTGGGATCAAGTCAATCATCAATTAGATGATCTGGAAATTTTCGGGGAAAACCTCTATGGTATACATAGCATAGAATACACTCACCTTCCATCTCACTTTTTTGTCTTTGCGATCAGGGAGGGAGACCTTTGGTTTTCTTGGGAAGAAGTGATGTTTTATGCTCAATTGATGGATCTCCCTACCGTTCCCGTTATTTATCAAGGAAAATTCCTAGAGAATCAAATTGAAAATATGATTGCTGAAGAAATGCAAAAGGGCAGTCAATTGGGAGGAGAATGTGAAGGCTTTGTTTTCAGAAATGCCAATGCATTCCACACCGATGATTTCAAGAGAAATGTTTTAAAATACGTTAGACCTAATCATGTCACCACAGATGAACACTGGACCAAAAACTGGAAAAGGGCGCGTTTACAACACGAGCCCTCTTCCCTTTGAAGAAATCAAACCAAAAGAACTAGCTCATCTGGAAAATCTGGACTGGGTACAAAAAATGAAAGCTTGTCCACAAGATCCGGAATGGCATGCGGAGGGAGACGTATGGACACATACCAAAATGGTGTTGGGCGCATTAGTTTCTTTTGATGAATACCAAAAATTAAATGAAACACAAAAGAAAGTTTTATCGATAGCCACTCTATTGCATGACATTTCCAAACCTGAATATACAAAAGTAGAAGAAGGAAGAATTATTTCTCCAAAACATGCTAAAATAGGAGAACATCGCGTGAGAGAGCTACTATGGGACTTTCCAATAGCATATCGGGAAGAAATTGCCGCTTTAGTACGTTTACATGGATTTCCAATTTGGGCCATTGACAAGAAACAGGTGCATAAATTGATATTGAAGCATGCACTTCGAATCGATCTTCACCTGCTATACTTATTGGCTAAGGCAGATGTTATAGGTAGAATAGGGAGTCGACAGCAAGAAATGCTGGATCGAATTGAGTATTTTAAGGAACTGGCCGAAGAAATGAATTGCTATCGTCAGCAGCCGCAGTTCTATAATGATCACAGTCGATTCAAGTATTTTCAAGGAGAGGATGATTATCCATCTTCTATTTATGATGATACGGCATTTAATATTACCCTATTATGCGGCATTGCCGGATCCGGAAAAGACACTTATACGAATACGTTGGATGTACCTATCGTTAGCTTGGATACTATTCGTGAGAAATTAGGAATTCCCCATCAGGATAAGAAAGGGCAAGGAAAAGTGATTCAGCAAGCGTTGGAGGAGGCTAAACAGTACTGTCGAAAGAAACAATCCTTTATATGGAACGCAACCTCCCTGACACAAGAGCAACGTGCCAAGATCAAGCAACTTGCGTTAACCTATGGGGGGCAATTGCATATGGTATATGTCGAATCAGACATGGATAGTATTGTGAGCAGAAGGAAAGATGAGATTCCTGCAGATAAGCTTTATCAGATGAGAAGGCGTTTGGAAATGCCGACATTGGACGAAGCGTATAGTATTATTTATTTGAGGAATTGATTTCATACTACTGAAGGTATATGCCATAGGCCAATGCTGTCAACTTAAGCCGAAAGTAAAAAGGCAGAAACTGGTCGTAGCGTCCTCGCTCCGGTTTTATAAGCGTGAGCGTAGACGCTCCTATTATGTTTAAAGTCCTAGCGAGGACGCTAGGACTAGTACTTAGCTTAAGTTGAGATGTAGCCCCCTGCCTCACGGTAAGGTTTATGGTAAGCATAATGGTAATTCATAACGCAGACTGCTCTTAATCTACAACCAGTATACCCTGAGGTAAACTACTAAACTAAACACCTATAAAATATGAACACCTTACAAACCACTTGGCATGAGCTTCTAAGCAAATACTCCGCCTCCGAAAGCCAGATCAAATCATTGTGGAATGAAATTGAAGCGGCCTATACCCACAAGAGCAGACATTATCACAATCTTCACCATCTTCAGAAGATGAGTGATTTTGCTCAGAAGTATCAGGTAGAACTTATTGATCCGGACACTTTGCTGTTTACGATCTTTTACCATGATATCGTCTATAAGAGTACCCGCAAAGACAACGAAGCGAAAAGTGCTGTTTTGGGAGCAAAACGATTGACAGAAATAGGGTATCCAACAGAGAAAATTGAGCAATGTAAAAAGCAAATCTTAGCTACTCAAACCCATACAACTTCAGAAGAAGACACCGATACCCAATTCTTATTGGATTTTGATCTTGCCATTTTAGGAATGCCTTTTCCTGAGTACGAAGTCTATACGAAGAATGTACGGAAAGAATATTCCATGTATCCGGATTTCTTATATCAACCAGGAAGGAAGAAAGTATTGCAGCATTTTTTAGAAATGGAGATAATATTTAAAACGGCAGTCATGCGAGAGCAGCTAGAAGAACAAGCAAGAAAAAATTTGAGTAAGGAATTGGCAACGTATAGCTAAAGGCTTGACGCTATCATCTTTTCCGTTAGCTGGCTACGAAAACCTGACTTGAGTTTGATATTAGGTAATGTAATAAACCGATATAAAAGTTGTATTATTCTGTTTTATAGCAGATATTCGCGCCCTTCAAAAACTGCTATGCCCTAAATTTTTCTTGTTTTGCTGCCCTAATTTATGTGTTAAAATTATTGAGGTGGTTGCTATGACTGTTAAAAACAAAATTTCGCTTAAAGAACAAGTATTCGAAGAGTTTCAGAATTTGACAGAAATGCTGAGAGAAAGGATAGAAGAAAGGGAACAAGAAGAACGAAGAGCTCTTTTTTTGAAAAAAGTTAAGGATGTTCGTTCAAAGTTGATGATGGAGCAACAGATAGAACAGCACTATTCTTCCACGCACTTAAAAGATATGTTAGCGGAGATCACCGATTACTTTAATCAGATATCAAAGATAAATTAAAAGAGAAATCTCGATGAAGCTTGTTTGATACTTTAGTTCAAACAGGCTTTTTTCATATTTTCTCTAGAGTATCTTACGCTTTAGCATAAGATTTCATTGCTTATATTTCATAAAATAAAGATATAATGATTACCCAGAAACTTCTATACCTTTATCCTTCTTCCTTCCTCCTTTATCCATTTGGAAGTAGTCCCTTTATTTCTATCAGAAAACTTAGTGTGTAGACCACTAGTCATCTCATTATCAAGAGTCTGTGATATTCCTAAAACTTTCTCTCTAATTAGCAGTTGAACTATCAGATCAAACCACCTTAATCACTTATCAAAAATGAGCAACAAAATATTAAACATATCGCCATTACAAATGCCATGGGATACACAAAATCCCTTTATTTTCTGTGCATATCACGGGGATAAGTATCCGGGAGGAAATGAGAACTTGGGACCCAATGTTTCTTTAGCAGGAAGAGCCATTGGGCAAGACTTTTCAGGAAAAGATGGATGGAGTATGTACCATGGCCACACGGTACCAGGCTTCCCAGCACATCCTCATAGAGGGTTTGAAACCGTTACGATTGTAACTAAAGGACTGGTTGATCATACCGATTCTGTTGGAGGAGGTGGCCGCTTCGGGAATGGAGATGTACAATGGCTTACGGCAGGAAAAGGGGTATTACACGCCGAGATGTTTCCTTTATTGAATAAAGAAGAAAATCAATTTGAGCTTTTCCAGATATGGCTGAACTTACCACGAAAAAGTAAGATGGTAGCTCCTCACTATAAGATGTTATGGAAAGAAGAGATTCCAGAGGTAATTTTGGAAACTACAGAAGGCGCCAAAACTACTATCAATATTGTTGCTGGAGAGTATCAAGGAAAAAAAGCGCTCGCACCTAACCCTGATTCATGGGCTGCTGATTCCAACAATGAAGTGCAAATTTGGACCGTAAAGATGGAGCCTTATGCCGAAATGGAGATTCCTGCCGCTCAGGAAGGAATCAATCGAGGAGTATATTACTACCAAGGAGATACATTGGCTATTGAGCAGCAAGATATTAACGTACAGCAAATCATCGCCCTGAATCCAGAAGAAAACGTAACGTTGAAGAATGGGGAAAAGCCTTCAGAATTCTTATTTTTGCAAGGACGTCCGATTAATGAGCCTGTCGTACAATATGGCCCGTTTGTAATGAACTCACAAGAAGAGATTCATCAGGCCATGATGGATTATCAGCGTACACAGTTTGGTGGATGGCCCTGGAGTAGTGCCGATCATGTTCACCCAAAAGAAGCAGGTCGATTCGCCGAATATGGTGATGGCCGTCGAGAAGAAAAATAAGTAGTACCGCACCCCTGGTGCGGCATATATATATATATATACATATAAACCAAATAATCATGACTAAACATCCTTTAAAGCAGTATATCGTAAAGAGTAGTCCTATCGCTTATGGCTGTATGGGCTTAGGAGGCGGATGGAACGACCAACCCGTGACCGATGCTGATGTTCGATTGGCGCACGAAGTGGTTGACGCTGCTTTGGAAGCAGGGATTACCTTCTTCGACCATGCTGACATCTATACCTTCGGAAAGGCCGAAGAAGCATTTGGAAAAGTATTGAAAGAGCGTCCAGACCTAAGAGGGCAGATTGCTCTGCAGTCCAAGTGTGGAATCCGATTTGAGGATGAAAAAGGACCGAAGCGTTATGACTTCTCCAAAGAATGGATCACAACTTCTGTCGAGAATATCCTAAAGCGTTTGCAAACAGACTATTTGGAAGTATTGCTATTGCACCGTCCGGATCCATTGATGGAGGTCGATGAAGTGGCGGAAGCATTTGACGCCTTAAAAGCTGCCGGTAAGGTTCGTCAGTTTGGGGTGTCCAATATGAATGGCGCACAAATGGCTTACCTACAGTCTGCTTTGGATATGCCTTTAGTTGCTAACCAGATTGAGGTAAGCTTAAAGCATTTGGCTTGGCTGGAAGAGGGCGTGACCACTGGCGCTGGAGGACATGGGGCTGTAAACTTTGCTGCCGGAACACTTCCTTATTGTGCCTTAAATGGTATCCAAATACAGTCATGGGGCAGCTTGGCGCAAGGCATCTTCTCAGGAAGAGACGTGAGTGGTGAACCAGAGCATATTCAGAAAACAGCTGCCTTGGTCGCTCAGTATGCAGAGGAGCTGGGTGTAAGCCAAGAAGCGATTGTATTGGCTTGGTTGATGCAACACCCTGCCAAAATCCAACCGGTTATTGGAACAACGAACCCACAACGTATCAAGGCGAGTGCAGAAGCAGTCAATGTTTCTCTGAGCAGAGCACAGTGGTATAGTCTGTTTGTCGCAGCTAGGGGAGAGGAATTACCGTAGTTGAGGCCGCTTACGCGGCTGGTTGAGTGGGCTGCGCCCGTTGAGTAGAACTTCGTTCTGTTGAGTAATGATATTACTGGTCTCTCAGACAACACTGGTCGTAGCGTCCACGCTCGGGTGGTTTGAGTGGGAGATTGGTGATGGATTGATGGATTGAAAAAATCGTTATGCTTCGTATAGTGACGGATTGAAACCCGCCCCTATGTGATGTCACCCCTATCGGGGTTTAGGTAGTACGTAACCCCGATAGGGGTGACATCTATTAGCCGTGGGTTTCTAACCCACGGACTACGTAAGAATAGTCGCCAGTTTACCCACTATCGATATAATAATACCACAACGCCCAATCCATAAAACAGGGTTATTTGTAAAAAAATAAGGCTAACTGCTTACAGTTAGCCTTCCTGTTATCTATTTGGGTATACTGTACCTAAATATTATTAGTTATAATAATCTTTACTGAAAATAATAATACTATCTACGAAGGACTTGTTAGGATCTGAAATATAGGCTCCAATACCAAATTTTATGGAGGTAAAACCGTATTCATCATTTTTTAGATGGTTGTCTAACTCTCGGAATTCATTAAGTAATAGAGAATATTCGAGTTTAAATAATTCCAGCTCATTGAATGTTAAATTAAGAGTATTATTAAACTCTATAGCTTCAGCTAAATCATTTTCATCAAAGTAGATGAATACTCCTATTTCAAGGATATTTAAAGTAGTCTTTTTTGAGATAGGAGTTTTGTAAAACTCTTCAATAGTATAGTTCTTAAAAGATTTAAAGTAATAATGTCTACTTTCTTTGAGCGCCAAAGTGTTAACTCCTTTGTACGGAATAATTGTATTGTCATTGTCCATCTGAAAATTCTTTTGTGTGATCTTTATTTTAGCCCTCAATAAATTTCCCTTATAGACCAAGTAAATCTACCTTCTATCTGGAAATACTTCCCTTATTTTGGGTACAAGCCCCCCCTTCCAATATCTTCCTTATATACAACATAGAAGGCTAATAGTGAGTCACTAACCTTCTGTTTACACGAAACACTAACAAAAGGAGGTCGCTATCTATTTATACAATCAAATATCGAAAATAATCCACGATACCAAAATAGAAAGAGTTGCCGTAGCATTCTTTGATTATGAGACGGGGACATCGTGGACTTATAAGGGAGAAGAGCTCTTTCATGCGGCAAGTACGATGAAAGTAGGCGTTTTGGCTGGAATATTTGGACTGATAGAAGATGGCCACCTGGAAATGGACTCGAAAGTGCATGTACGCAATCGTTTTTTTTCTCTGGTGGACAATACCCTTTTCAAAACAGCTACCAGGCGTGATGCCTGTGCAACCCTATATGCCTCATTAGGGAAAAACATGGATGTTTCTGAACTGGCTTACCATATGATCATCACAAGCAGTAACCTTGCTACTAATCTCCTTATCGACCTTGTAGGCGTAGAGCATATACAGGAAAAGCTGAAGCAACTGAACATTCAGGGGATAGAGTTATTACGAGGCGTAGAAGATGAACTGGCGTGGGAGCATGGGATCAATAATCGTATTACGGCCAATGCATTGGTGAGGTTATTTCGTGTGATCGAAGAATCGGAAGGATTTTCTAAAAGACTTTCCGATACGATGATTCGCATTTTGGAAGAGCAGCGTTTCAATAGTGGCATCCCTAAGGGTATCCCTCCTGAAATAAGGAAACTCTCCAAGTTTGCGCACAAGACGGGGGAAATATCAACGGTAGCCCATGATGCTGGTTTGGTTTACTTGCCAGGAAGAAAACCCTATGCATTGGCTATCCTTACACAACGTATACCAGGAGAATCGAATAGCAATCAGGCGATTCAAAGGCTATCAAAATTGGTCTACGATAATTTCATAAAAACAAAAATGGCATAATGATATATTGTACCAACAACATTCCTGTTAAAACGGTAGACGGATTATCTTTATCAGAAGCGTATAGAGAAGTATTAAAGCCCGATGAATCGGTAACCTTATCCTCAGGTTTTACCTATCGCTTACCCCGCTTTTTTTTTGAGGTAAACTCCTATGAAGAGGCTAGAGCAACCATGCTCAGTAAGAACTTTCATTTAGCAGAGTTTTTGGTGACTGATTTTCGGGAAGCTGAACTGCTACAAACATACCCAAAATATATTCCCATTGCGGTGACACTAACGGCTTCCGTGTTGGAGCTGTTCCGTAAAAAAGTAGGCAGGATTGTACGTATTGCTTCCAACGGAGGATATCGTTCTCCAGCTCATGCTTTTAATAAAGACCATTTATCCGTTCACAGCTGGGGTACTGCTGCGAATATCTACAAAATAGGAAGTGAATATCTCAACGATCAGGAATCGATTGAAAAGTATAGGGCAATCATCAGGGAACATATTCCGGGTGCATGGGTAAGAGAGTACGGTACTGAACCCGGTACAAGTTACGATCAATTGCATATGGACTTAGGTCTTACGGTAATGTCTCCTGAAAGGATTAAGCTAGTGGACTGATAGAGGAAAAGGAGGAAGGATAAAGGAGGAAGGAATAGACGTTTGTGAAAAATAGTTATTGACTCTTTCTCCTTATATAGTGTTTAAGGTTAAGACTGTCGCTTACTATTTATAAGCGATAAGCGGTAACCAATAAACGATCACCGATAAGTATATAATTACCCAGAAATAAATAATCCAAATAAACGAAAAGCAAACAAAAATGATTGCAGAAAAAAATGCCCAAAAAATCGATAAGCTCGACAGTTTACTGAGCGTTAGTGCTGATCCAATGATGCCCGCCATTGGTTTGGAAGCGGAGTTTACCTTATACCTGAACGATAAAGCAACGACCCCGGAGAAGGTTTTTGGAGACCCTACCAAACTACTCGAGCATTTAGCCATGCATAGGGTAGGTTCTTCTTATCACATTCCTACGGGAGGAGCAGTATACTTTGACTCTGGTGCAATTGAGGTGGTGACGCCTATTATTGAGATTGAAAAAGGTTGTGCCGTTAAGGCAGGCAGGTCATTATGGGAAAGTATTGGCTTTCTGCGTAAAGAGCTTGACCATTGGGAAATGAAAACGGGGAACAAAGCCCGACTGGAAGGTTTCAGTACGCACTATAATATTTCATTCGAAAGGCCGGAGGATTTGAATGGACAAACTAGAAGTGTAGAAAAGCTGGCATTATTGCTTTCCTACATTCTACCTATACCGGTTATGTTGTTAGGTGCAAATCGAAAATCGACAGGTATAGGGGTTCGTCCAAGAGGAAACCGTATCGAGATTACCGCAGATTTTACCCCTAGTCCAGCGCTTATGATTGCGACCATGAGCTTGATCAATAGTATTGTACGAAAGGTGATGACATGGCCTTCCTATGAGTTAGATATGCTCGATAAAAAGAAGATTCCTTATATCCCTAATTTTAAGCCTATCAAGCATACTTCCCGTCAAGGATGGTTAGCAAAGAACTCATGCTTCAAAGTCAATCCGTTTGAGTGTGATATTAATGAGAAGCTTTGGGAGGTAACGCAGTTTGATCATAAAGTATCTTTGCGTGACATTGCTCTGGCCATCAAAGAAAAATTCTATGTGGCCATTGCCCGTTTGGCTGATCCGTTTACATTCCGTCTAATGCTCTCTGTATTCAGGGGAGATTCACCTTCCATGCTGGATCTGGATGAAAGACCAGAAGCATATGAAGATGTAGGTAAGCTTTGTACCTGGAAAAATATATTTAAAGGCAGTGAGGTAGCGAAATCAAAATACGAACGAGTATTGATCAATGCCATACTTAAACGAAAATTGACGATTGATGGCAATGAGTATCTACCCATTGGCATGAAAGGCTGGACAGAGGTTATTCTTGAAAGAAAAAATAGCCATCTGAGAAAAGTGTTGAGTATGGATGCGTTGATTCCGCTATTGGATAAGTGGGAGGAGGCTGCCATTAAGTAATCCCGAAGGATAGGAAGGAGACTTACGGTCCCCTTCCTATCCCTTATTGATTATACTTTACTGCTAACGTAAGCATCACCGACTCCAAACTATCCCTCAGCTCCCACAAATACTCCGGAAGTGCACTTTGATTTGTATCCAGATGCCAGTTTTTTAAAGTATCTCCCTTGGCTTTGTACTGAAGAATATACCCTCCCTGATCAGCACAATCCGGACAGCCAAACGTCTGGGAAGGTTGTGCCAAAAGCTCTGAAGGAATCACCGGAAGAATGTGCTCGGTATACAATTGATAATCTTCCTGATCAAGGGCTTTAGATTCAAAGGAATCACTCTCCGGAAATCCATAGGCCCCTTTTAAATTATCTTTATATAGTCTTTTGTTTTCTGCCTTAAAATAAAGAGAACAATTCCCCATACAATAGCCATAGGCATGACCAAATACGATATAGTCGCTATTGGGATCAATTTGCTTGTCATCACATGCACTCATGGTAGAAAACGTAACAATTAAGAAAAATAGAAGGTGTGTTAATTTCATATGTTTAGAATAAATTGGTTTATTTTAATGACAACTTAAAGACATAAAACGTTGTAATCAACCCGATTACTTTTAAATCGAAAACATTATGCGCCTAATACCCTCCTTTACAGTTTTTCTGCTTCTGCTATTTTTTACCGCTTATGCATCCGCTCAGGATACCTTAAAGATCACCTTTGGCTCTTGTAATAATCAGGATAAACCTCAGCACCTATGGGATGATATCTTGAGTGATGTGCCAGATATATGGGTATGGTTAGGGGATAATATTTATGGTGAAGGACAAGATGCTGAAGGATTAAGACGATTGTACTTGCGGCAAAAACAACATCCGGATTATGAAAAGCTATTGGCTACTGCTTTTATTACAGGGATATGGGATGACCATGACTACGGGGTCAATGATGGAGGGAAGCACTTTCTTTATAAACGAGAGAGCCAAAAAGAATTTCTGGACTTTTTAGCGGTTTCGGCTAATGATCATCGGAGAACTCAAAAAGGCATCTATACGGTGCATTGGTTAGATCAGAAGTCAGGAATAAAAGTAAGACTAATTTTACTGGATACCCGTTATTTCAGGGATGATGCTATTCGCACCAAAGATGGGTATACCCCCAATGAAAAAGGAAGCATTTTGGGAAAGGAACAATGGAGTTGGCTGGAAAAAGAATTAAAAGAAAATAAGGCGGAAATCACCCTATTTGCTAGTGGGATACAAGTCATTCCCGCAGAACATCGTTTTGAAAAATGGAGCAACTTTCCTAACGAGAGAAAAAAACTATTCAACCTTATCCGTAAGTACAAAGTCGCTCACCCTATTATTTTGTCGGGTGATAGGCATATTGCCGAAATATCACGCATCGAATGGAAGAGACATACAATACTGGAAGTGACCTCTAGTAGTTTAACGCATAGTTATGGTACCAATACCTTTGAGCCCAATGCCTATAGAGTAGGAAAGTTGATTAATGTCGATAACTATGGTTTACTTCAAGTTTGGAAAGAAAATGATCAGGTAGTCTATAAGGTGCAGTTAAAAGGAGAGGGGGGAGTGATCTTACAGGAGTTTAAAGAGTAAAGCGGTTATCGGTTATCGGTTATCGGTTATCGGTTATCGGTTATCGGTTATCGGTTATCGGTTATCGGTTATCGGTTATCGGTTATCGGTTATCGGTTAAGAAAACTATTTTAACCATAAACGATAAGCAATAACCGATAAACTTTTTTCAATATTTTTTTAAACGATAAGCGATAAACAATAACCGATAAACCGCCTAAATACGTACCAATATTCTCAATTGTGCGGGAGAAAATACAAAGTAATCGTTAGGAGCGAAGGGGTCTAAACTGAAGTTGAATAGCTTTAACTCAAAGTTGGTTTTTCGACTAGGGTTATAGGCTCTAAAGCCCAAAAACCCATTAACGGCAACGGCAGTCCCATAGAAGAACTCTGACACAAATTCATCTCTTGGTAACCAACCACTTCTCAGTCCTGAGAAATAATTACCTTGCAAGCCTGTTCCCATAAAAAAGGAAAAGTTAGGTGTAATATCCACGACATCTCCGTGCAAGTTAAGGTTTACACTGGTAATATTATAATGTGCTTTAGGTACATCCTCGGCCCAATTGGAGTACATTCCCACCGTAATTTCCGGCTCAAAGCGCAAGCGATTGCTGATGCTCAACTGAGTACCTACGCCTAGCTGTAAACCTCCACCACCATTGGCCATATTGGAGTAAGCATACCCTGCCGAAAATAAAATGGAAGGCGATGGTGTCGATCGATGTTGTGCCAAGAGTAATTGACTCGAGAACATTAGTGTAATTAGTATAAAAAGCTTTTTCATAGTATTGAAGTCTATTTATTATCCTATCGTGCTGTAAAAGCACACAAAGATAAGGGGAGAAGGCCGCTTCTCATAACATTATTTAAAAACGTGGAGGATACCATATAAATTCGCCTCTTGTACGGCCGCGCCACTGGCGCGGCCGTACAAGACTGTTACAGTAGAGAACTACACAAAATACTTTTTCAAAAATCAATAAGCTGACAAACTGATCCATAGGGAATCTGATACTCAAAAGAGTTTTCCAAGGAGGTATTGTCGTAATAAGATTTGAACGCTCTGATCACACCTGAATGCGTCACGATCACTACTTTTTGTAGATCTGTGCTTTTGAGATCCTCAATAAACTGAAGCAATCGTTGATAGAGCATTAAATAAGATTCTCCTCCAAGGGTAGGAGTGTGTACAAAGTCATCCATCCAAGGCTGCAACACCTTTAAGGGGATCTCATCCCAGGCTTTCATTTCCCATTCTCCAAAATTCAACTCCTTCAGACGATCATCTACCTCTAAAGGGATATTTATAGGAAACAATTCCTTAGCCAGTAAGGTACATCGCTGTAATGGACTACTAAATACCTTATCCACCGTAGTGGATAAATAAGGAAATTGCTTTCTAATTTTATTGACCTCTGCCAGAAAGGAGGAATGTACATTGAGGTCTGTCTGTCCATAGCAAATCCCTTTAGGAACATCAGGTGTGGTATGTCTGATTAAATAAACTTCCATAGGACTATTGAGGATAAATAAAACACAATTTCACTTAACTGTTGTACTGTACCGGCACAATCACCATTGTATCCTCCAATCCATTTCTTGAAAAAGCGAAAGGCCCACCATTCCGTAAGCAGCATTGGAAGTAATGCCCACATGAAGAGATAAGAGGGTAATAAGGTGAAATAGAGTAGTCCTAGCGTACTATTCACCAGAAGAGAAGGGAGCGACAGGCGATTGGCGGCACTTCCTGCTTTTGATAGGTTGTTATTCTGAACATAAGCCCCTCTTCTGAGCATACGGGCAGCAGTCATACGGCTTAGGATGTGTCCACCCAATACAAATAATGTAGCTTGCTCCACGGCTAATGCATTTAATGCAAAAAACTTTACACCCAGCAAAAGGATTAAGCCTACTACACCGAAAGTACCTAGCCGAGAGTCTTTCATAATCTCCAGGATACGTTCTTTACTCCATCCCCCTCCAAAACCGTCACATACATCCGCAAAACCATCCTCATGAAATGCTCCCGTCAAGCGTATACTACACCCCATGGATAATAGAATGGCTAACTCTACCGAAAGTAAGCGTTCTCCTATCCAGAATACGATAGCTGATAAAGCACCTACAATCCAGCCTATAGCCGTAAAGTAGCGGGCGCTTTCTTGCATATACTGAGCATCATGTCCTACCCAGGAAGGACAGGGTATCCTGGTGTAGAACATGATGGCTGTAAAAAATATCTTGATTTCTCTATGCATAATAGTCGTATTCATTATTCTTGATTACTGACTTTTGCCTCCTGAAAAGAAGCCATTTCATTAATGAATGCACAAGCGGATTGCAGTAAAGGGTAAGCAACCGCAATACCGGATCCTTCTCCCAAACACATTTGTAAATTCAAAAGGGGAGTTGCATTGAGATATTTCAATAGCATTTTATGCCCTTGTTCTTCTGAACAATGAGAAAATATACAATAGGAAAGAGTACTAGGATTGATGGAGTAAGCCACCAATAGCGCAGCAGTTGAAATAAATCCATCGATCAGCAGCAACATACCTTTTTCTGCGGCGGCCAGCATAGCGCCACACATTTGGGCAATCTCAAACCCACCAAAAGTGGACAGTACCTCCAGGGTATCTTCTCTGTTTATATTCCCATGAAAGCTTTGCGCCTCTTTGAGTGCGTATATTTTCTTTTGCAATACGGCTCCTACAGCTCCTGTACCTTTTCCTGTACATTCCTCTATAGGTATATCACATAAAGTACTCATCAAAAGAGAGGCAGAAGAGGTGTTTCCTATTCCCATCTCTCCAAATCCAATGACGTTACAACCTGTTGAGATTATATCTTCAATAAGAGTAGCTCCTTCTGTTAAAGCTTGAAGACATTGGGGGGTACTCATTGCTTTTTCAAAGCGATAGTCTTTGGTCCCATAATCAATTTTTGTATTGATCAATCCAGGAACTTCCTCGAAGTCATGATTAACGCCTGCGTCAACTACCCTGATCGAAATATCATGTTGTCTTCCAAATACATTAATAGCAGCTCCTCCCGAAAGAAAGTTATAGACCATCTGATAGGTAACTTCCTGAGGAAAAGGATTTACTGCTCCTTGGGCAGCAATACCGTGATCAGCAGCGAAAACAAGAATATGAGGAGCTTTCAATACAGGGGTTAAGCTTTGCTGTATACGACAGATTGTAGCACCTACTTCTTCTAGCTTTCCTAAAGAGCTGACCGGCTTTGTTTTCAGATTGATTTTCTCCTGAATCACTTGATCCAGTGCACTGGAAATAGGGGGGATGTAAAAAGTGTTCATCATCAAATGAAATAGAATTAAACCGGAATTAAATCACAAAAATAGAAGCCTGACTTTTGATCTGGACTGTTCGGAGTGTCGTATTCTCTTAGAATGGTTTCTCCGACTTTAAAAGAAACAGGCTGCTTGAAAATAGGACCGTCAAAGACGAATGTATGAAACTCACCATTTTCTCCACATGGATCCACCTGATCAGGAAGCTCTGATAATAGTTGCTCATCGATGACCCTGCCTGCGAAGTTTCGTCCTAGTAACTGTGCATCGCAGCAAACAATTACGGTTTTGTATCCTAAGTCAATAAACTCTCGGATTAATTCTTTGGTATCTCTTTTCCATAGGGGGAAAACGCCTTTTAATCCGACTTCCTGAAGACGTTCCTCTCGGTATTGCTTCAGGTCTTCCAGAAAGATATCACCAAAAATACTGTGCGTAATCCCTTCTGCTTTGATTTCCTGCATCATGCTTTCCATGATTCGATTATAATCCTCCATAGAGGGGCTTTCGGGGAGTAACAACTCCCGGATTGGAAGCCCTATGGCGCTAGCTTGTTCATGGAGTAATTCTTTACGAACACCATGCATAGAAATACGATCATATGCCGTATTAATACTGGTCATCAACGTTTTGACATCATATTGTTGTTCCTTCAAAATATGATGTAAGGCTAGCGTACTGTCTTTACCTCCACTCCAATTAAATAATGCTTGTTTCATAATGTTATTAAGTGAGATGATTATTAGATTTTTTACTCATAGACAATTAACCGTGATAAACCCTATTGTATAGCTTTTAAAGTCAATGGCATTCCCGAAACCATTAAGGTAGCTTGCTGAGCATTTTCTCCTATATACTGGTTAATCCACCCCTGTAATTCCGTAAACTTACGACCCACATGAGTGGAGGCGTGTATGCCCATTCCTATTTCATTGGAAATAATGATAAGGGTTGTGTCTTGTTCAAAAAGGATCTGTAATTCTTGCTTGGAGGCTTTTAAACAGTGTTCTATATTTTGATTTAAATCCATAAACCAATTGGTAAGCCAAAGCGTAACACAATCAATGACGACTGTTTTTCCGTTCAGGTCCAGTTGGCTGATAAATTTATCTTCTTCTATAGAGGTCCAACGTTCATCTCGATCTGCCTGATGTCGATCTACTCGCTGTTGAAAATCCTCGTCCCATATTCTGGCAGTCGCCAGATAATAGGGAGAAGGGGATAGTGATTCTGCTAATTTTTGGGCATAGCGACTCTTTCCGGAACGTTCTCCTCCGGTGATATAGTAAATCATGTATGTAAAATTCGGTCTGTTTGAAAATAGTGTATAGAGGGATACGAAACTGGAGTTGTCTCATGTAGTGAGTACAGCCTTGTAAGGACAATGCAAGCAGTCGTTGGTGCAGCACTTGCCTCTTCTTAAATGATACCAGGCCGTCATCGTAAATAACCCTTGCTCATTAAAGTAATAATCGATGCCTTCGATTGGATTTCGAACTTCTCCCATACTTTTGGCAAATTGAAATTTACTGCGGTCTAAATCAGTCGTAAAAGACTGTATTTTTTTCTCTAAGCAAGTCTGGCAGTAAATGCTATCAGAAGGTAACTCTCTCTGGAAAGTATTTAAAGCATAAGAAAGGACTGCTATTTCCTTGGAAAAGACTGCTTGTGTACAGATATGGCATTTGTTCATAGTTATAGATATATAACTGAGCTTTCGCTCAGTTAATCTTTGGATAAAACATAATTATCCTGAGGAGAGTACTCAAG
>NZ_BAABJX010000047.1:0-26346 GCF_039543525.1 Algivirga pacifica | reverse complement strand
TAGCGATAGGCATCGGTGGTAAAGCTGCGGGCCTGGATTTGCTGGCCAAAAGAATTTGTATGGGTAAAGTGGGTATAAAAAAGCCTCCCTACTTGGTGGTGTGGGAGGCTTGGGAAATTCTTAGAAACACGTAAATGGTTAATATGCTTTGCTGCAAAAATGCTTGTTCAAAGAGCGCTTTATCGCTATTCAGCCTATCGGATCAGTATTGTAAAGCTGAACTCTTTGAATAGGGAAGATAAGATTTAGCTGTTGTATTCTATCATATCCTCAACCATTAATCTAAAATAGTCCCAAAAAGATATAACTTCTTTTCCTCCTTCATACCCTTCTGATGCAAAATCATGGATAATGACTACCCCTTTTTGATTTTCAAAACAGGCTATATCATCATTATCTTCCCTTCTTGCGAAAGGAACTAATTCTCTATTAGGGTACCGTTGTTTCACTCCAGATAACCTTTCTCTTAGACGCTTTTCCGTTAGAATGATCCAAGGGTCAAAATCTACAAGATTTTGATTTACAATCGTTAGGAATGACAAAGGATATTCAAACCCAATTGGCAATTCCTCTTTAGTTAATAATCTTTCCATATTTATTCAGAGGGACACAAAGTTTACTCCCTATCTTTGATGCCTTTGTTAATATAATACTGAACAGGTTTAGCTAACCTGTTAGATATTTGATCATCTATTGATTCTAACAATAGATGATATATTTTGGAAGAAAAATTATTTTCAGTAAGTCTCTCTGGTAACACGATTGTCCATTCCTGAAGTTTAGATAACTTAATATCTATTTCTCCACTCAAAGATCCATCTTCATAAGTAGAAATAACCTTTTCATCAATATTATTCTTCTTTACTGCTACAATAAGAAAACATGACTCTCCATTTTCATCAGGATAAAACCCAAATTCATCATGTCTTTCATACATGTCTTTATCTTTAGAGAAAAACAACTCAACCTTATCTTTACTTGAGGTCGGATCTTCCCACTCCTCTTTCAAAGCACTTGGCCATATAGACTTAAGTTTTTTATGAAATTTCTCTAAAACTTTTTGTCTGTCTATGGAATAATCCCGGTATAGTATATAATCTAATCCTGTCATTTTAAAAATTCGTTTTACCCATTTCTACTCTATCTTTAGGAATAGAAATATTTACTTCACTTTTATAAATATGCTCACCTCTGTCTCCTTTCAGTCTACCTAACTTCTTATACTCTTCAGCGGTCATCTCAATTTTAAAATAATACTCTGATTTTTCACGCGTTACACCTAATCGTTTTTTTACTGTATTTTTATGATTTTTCAAAAAATCAGGAGAATCTGAAGAAAACCAAACAGCCCTTCCATTTTTGCTGTTACCCATTACTTTAAATGTGATATCTTTCCCTGATCGAATAGCGTTATAGCCTTTTTTACTTGTATAATGATAAATGATGTATTTATCGGGCTTAATGCTCCCCTTCCCTGCTGCTCCAGGTCCTTTTATTCTAAAGCCTTTCGCTTTATTATTGATACCTTGCATCCTAATCCCTCCAGGAGGCTGAAAAGACATTGCAATATTCACCATTGCTTCCCTTTTCATCTCCCTGGGAGCTCCTAAGTCGGAGATATCTTCCACTCCCATCAGTTCCTGATAAGAGGAAAACTCCCAAGTTTTATCTCCCCAGTAAGCATCTTCATGATGGAGAATATAATACTGCTCTCCTTCAGGAATAGGGTCGCCAGCACTCCATAATTTAGTATCTACAGCATAGACATCACTTTCGTGAGAAAAAGTAATGATTGGTTTACCATTCTCTTTTGTAAAGAGGTAATGATACTCTTCTAGCCCATCCAGGTCTATTGCCTGCACAGGAGTATTTCCCGCAAACTGATAAGGCGTATACCAAGGGTATTCCTTGGTCAGTGGATCCACACTCAAGAACCTTCCAATCCCCGGATTATACAAGCGAAAGCCGTAGTCTTGGATTAGCTGTGCATTGCCAAAGTCTTTATCATTTTCTTTCCCATTAAACCCATAGCGATAGGCATCGGTGGTAAAACTGCGGGCTTGGATTTGCTGGCCAAAAGAATTTGTATGGGGCGTAGGGGGCAAAAAAGCCTCCCTACTTGGTGGTGTGGGAGGTTTGGAGGATTCTTAGAAACACGTAAATGGTTAATATCCTTTACTGCAAAACTGTTTGTTCAAAGAGCGCTTTGTCGCTATTGAGCCTATCGGAGCAGTATTGCAAAGCTGAACTCTTTGAATAGGGGGTACTTTCGCCATCCTTGGCCCAAGGAAACCCTTAAGCTATCTTTTTTAGACGATTAACTGCTGCTAGTTAGGCTTCTCATTATCTATGAGAACATAATATATTGTGTACGAGCGGGTACTGCAATTTACGAAATTATTGATTTAGAATGCAGTCCGAAAAATGGGGGAACTATACCTAGTTTAACTGATTCTTCACTTTTTTGTTGCAAGTCTACACAATAAACCTAAGTCACTTGATTAAGGTAAAAGTTGATAGATTTCTTGCCATTTTTGTATTTCCTTTGAGCTTTTTAATTCATTAGCCTCTATTAATTGATGTATCATGCCTAACTTAATTTTAAGTTCCTTTAAATATCTAATGATTGAGATATCAAGCTTTTTCCACTCTAATGCTAATTTACGAAGCTCTTCTACAGAGCCTTGTAAGTCTTCAAATAACCAATCTTTAATAATATTAGAGTCTAGTAGAATATCATTCTGTTTATGCCCGAATGTAAGGATTGAAGTAACCCTACAATACATTGATGACTTTTTGTAGTAATTTTTTTCCTCATATCTATCTGAGATCTCTGATAAAATCTCATATATCCTTAATGCTACGTACCCCCACTCAACAGCATTACTTTTCAGCATATTCTGTTTAGATATGTCAGCTAGTAGTAAGAAATTAAAATCCATCTTCTTGATATCTGTTGTCTTAAGTGAATTTAACCAACGATGTACATCGTTAGGAGATTTACGGATTAATTGATTTACTGATAATTGATCCTTACTCATTTTAGAATTCATTTAGAGTTTTTAAATTCTCCTTTAATACTTCTTTACCTATATCTAAACTTTCTTGTGATGGTCGAAAATGTCCGCTGTAGTTGTTAAACTCAAGAATATAGTAGCCTAAATCGGCATCACCAGCAATCGTTCCCTCTCCAGCTGCTAAAACATTCTTGCCTTTTGATAAAACAGGATGATATACTTCAATACCATTTTTATGTTTAGGCATCATCATAAATTCTCCATTCTCTAATACAGCCCATTTAATTACACCATCATCTACTTTTAATACATTATCTATATTTCCATTTTTATTTACATTATGTGGTACTATACCTAGATTCTCTGCAGATCTTAATTCATCAGCTAATTTATCAGGCATTAAATTTGAAAATAATTCTTTTGTACTTCTAACAAATTGATTTTTTGATCCATTTTTGGAGAAAAATTCAGTTGCATCTAATTTTCTATTACCAAAAGAAGAGACGGTGAACACATCCATTATAGCAGAACCATGGTCTTTAGCTATATCTATCCATGAATTAGTTTCGATTTTATATACTTCTGTCTCAAAAATTTCTTCATTACTCTCATTCTTTTTGTATCGAAATCTATATTCAGAAGTTAAAATTCGAGCACCAGTATTTTGTAAGGCATGTTTTATGTCATAAATTGCCGTTTTAACTAACCTTGCAGTCAAGTAGGGGTCCACCATATCATTATAAGGATCATATTCTTCCGCTCCATCCAAATCAATAAATCGAATCGGCTTATTCCCCGCAAACTGATAAGGCGTATACCAAGGATATTCCTTGGTCAGCGGATCCACACTCAAGAACTTCCCAATCCCCGGATTATACAAGCGAAAGCCGTAGTCCTGAATTAACTGTGCATTACCAAAGTCCTTGTCATTCTCTTTTCCATTAAATCCATAGCGATAGGCATCGGTGGTAAAGCTGCGGGCTTGGATTTGTTGGCCAAAAGAATTTGTATGGGGCGTAGGGGATCAAAAAAAGCCTCCCTACTTGGTGTGGGGAGGCTTGGGGAATTCTTAGAAACACGCAAATGTTTAATATGCTTTGCTGTAAAACAGCTTGTTCAAAGAGCGCTTTGCCGCTATTGAGCCTATCAAAATAGTATTGCAAAGCTGAATTCTTTGAATAGGGAGATTATTTCATCGGCAGAAAACCCTTAACGATTCCTTTTCTTATAAAAAAGTATTCCAAATACTAGCGCATATAAGGCAGCTAGATATAAAGCCTCTGTGGCGCTTTGATCATCTGGATCAATATTATATGGTAATGTGAAAAGAATAAATATGATATAGATAATAAGCGGAAAGAAAGAACTCCATTTATTAGGAATAAAAAATGTTAAGTATATTAATGGAGCACTTATTCCATATACATACATCAATCCTATCATATTTATTACACCAACTTTATTACCTTCGTGTTCCAAAAATATTAACATATAAAAGAATGGAACAGTAAATATCCCAATAAGAATCGTTATTATATATATAATGACCTTTCTCATTTGATATGAAATTTAGTTCCTGTGTAAATTTTACCATGCTGAGCCGTATCCTTGTATATTTTTTCTGTGGAGTAAGACACCCCCTTACTTTTTAAATACTTTTCTGTATTCTCTATATGCTCCAAATGAGGAGTAAAGGTTTCTGTCCCATCACCAGCAAACCCTATAGGAAAAATCCAAGAATTGGGAGTATGTTGTATGTAATGTACCATGAAGGAATTCTCTTTTTTATAGTTTGCGACTTCGTAATTGATAATTCCTATTAAGGATACTTGATTTTCTGAAGCATAAGAAAGGAGTCTATCAAAAATCTGTTTTCCTCCATTTTCCCATTTTGCAAATGCCTGTCGCCATGCTAAAGCTCCCAACCTATAAGAATGATTATTACTTAGCTCATAATGTAAAGCTTCTACATATTCCTTATATAATTCCGGTCTTTCATAAATATAATCTGGTCTAGGGCCGTGAACACTCTTATGTTCATCTGTATATGGCAATGAAAACTTTGAATCTGACAAATTAATTTTTTTGCCATACATACCAGAACCATCCATTCTACTGTGTGCATAGGTATCTCCATACCTATGTAATAAACGACCAAACTCTTTATTATTTCCATAACCCACCACTCTCAATGAAGAAGCTGTAATGGATTGTTCTAAAAATCTATCGCTACTACCTGTCAAAGCATGTGTTTGCTCTTGATGAAAAGGAGACGCCCATGAATAATTCATCCAAGCATAATCAGCATGCATCTCTGAATCTGGAAGTTCAGCATAGTATGCAATTTCAGCAGCATTTGGTATTTCCAACATTAGAGCAATTAAATATACGGTCCAATAATGACCATCTGTTTCCCATTTGCCATCTGGATCCAAATATCGTATTGGATTATTAAAACCAAATCGATAAGGAGTCAGGTCTGGTGCTCGGGCTTTTTCAGGATCTACACTCCACCATCTACCAATTCTAGCATCATAAATTCTAGCACCAAAATCATAACTTCCTTCAAGAATTTCAGATGTTTTTTCTTTCCCATTAAACCCATAGCGATAGGCATCGGTGGTAAAGCTGCGGGCTTGGATTTGCTGGCCAAAAGGGTAATAGTCTGAAAGAGATGCAACCTCTGCCTCAAACATTTCCCCATTATACGTTTTTTTATCGGTAACCGTAGCCAAGACGTTTCCTAAATGGTTGCTTAGCTCATAATATTTTTCTCCTACCTTAAGTACATTTGTAGTACTGTCAGGTCTGTAAATTCCTAATCGGCTGCTTCCATAAAGTGGTAATTCCTTCAAGTCATCATCCTGATAGATCGCCATCACATTACCAGAAGCATCCCTTACATACTGGGTAAGCGTTGTTTGTTCTCCAGCACTTACCTCCTTGCTGATACGGTTTCCGGAAGCGTCGTAGATATAGGTCGTAGTGGCTAATAATTCATCTGTATTCGTAGAGGTAATCACCTGTCCATTTCCATCAAAAAGAGCATCAGCCGTTTCGTACTTTTCGGTGCGAGCTACCTTTCCGTCCACATTCCAATAAATACGTAATCGCTCGGATTTATCCGCAATCAGATTGCCTATGGCATCATAATGATAGTTATAAGCGTCTTGATTTGCTACCCCTAATTTTTTGTTCTGCCCTGCATCTTGGGATGCAAAAGCAGGAATCTTGGTAACAACTTCCGCCCCACTGTTCTTCACCTGTAATAGGCGATTCTTTTTGGTTTGATCATAAATATATTCCAGATCATTATCCAGGTCACCCTCATTATTATGACGCTCTAACGTCTGTAGATTACCGTTAGCGTCATAGGTATACGAAGACTTGAGATTATTGCTTAAACTACCAACTTCCTGGCTTACTGCATCAGTATAACTGCCTGCGCTTTGTGCCTCTTTAATACGATGCAATTGATCATACTTATACAGCATGGCATTGGCGCTTTTATTCGTTGTCTCTTGGAGTTTATCCAGGAAAGGAAGGTCTGTCACCATCCAGGAGATATTGCCGTTGTACAGTCCTTTTTCTCCATTAAGAATACTCGCCGACTTATTCCATAGGTCAGTTTGATTGGCTAATATACTTCCTCCGGCAGCCTCGTAATCCCCATCATAATACCCGAGCATGTATGCCAATTGATCTGAAGGAATCATAGTATGTTCACCATTCACCTCTCCATCTTTTCCTAAAACAGCGGTAACTCCCTTAGGCTGATTCACTCCCTTAATCCATCCCTGCAACGTATAGTAATAATCCAGTCCTTGTACCTTCTGATGCCCCAGCTCTATTCGTTTTAAAGGACCATGCAGGTAGTACTCATATGTCGCATCCGTCTGCCAGATATAACCATCCCTAGAGGTTTCCACTTGTGTGATGCGGTTATCGGCGTCATAGGAATAACGATGTTTCAACATATCATAACTTCCAGGCTGATAGGTCACCTCATTAACATTTCCGCTAATCAAATCATAATCGTAGGTAATATGCCGAGCTTCCAGTCCTGGGAGTTGCTGGGCTAAATGTCGTACGTTTCCATGAATATCGTAAGCATACAAAGTCAGAACAGGCTCTGCCTCCTCTGTAGCAAGACGTTCTACCCAGGCTACTCTTCCCCTCAAATTGTTATCGTCGAAATTCATTTTCTCCGCATTGGGACTCATAGAAGAGATCAAAGGACGATTGGGTAATATCTCTTCTTCAATCTCCGCAGTAAAATAACTTCCTTCAACAGCCGTAAAGCCCGGAAGAAGTACAATGCTATTACCCGCTGTAAGGGTTACTGTTTCTCCTCTTCTGACAGAAGAAGTTCCCTCTACCCTAATATCCTGCTGTACCAATGTTTGTTCTGGCAATGTAGTACTGGAGAGTACTTTATTGACAGCCAGACTTTGATACTCATTGGAGATATAAGAATCATAATTGGTATGCGTAATGGTGGTCAGTTCGGTTTCTTCCTTTTGAGGATACTCAGGAATATCTACATATTCAAGAAGCTCATCTATCAAATCACTTGCTTCTAATGTAGTATCTCTTGCTTCTCCTGATTCAATAACGCGTCCCAATGCATCATAACGTGTATAAGAAAACTTCCCTTCCAGTTTTTGCTGTGCATTTTGCGAAAATCTCAGGCGCCCTTTAGAATCGTAGGCAAACTCCGTAATTCCTCCATCCGGAGAAGATTGCCATACTATCTGATTCAGTGTATTATACCTATATTGGGTGAACAAAGAATGATTTCCTGAATTATCATCCAAATTCACCCCTTCTGGAGGTACTGTCTGTACAAGATTACCTGCCTGGTCATAATAATAGAGGGTGTAGTGATAAATAGAAGAATTATAGGTATCAGTAAAGGTTTCTTTAAATGTAAATTTCTTTTTTTCTTCCTCTATACTATATAGACAGTGGTTAGCCTTATTTTGCTGATACTCCTGAAAAGCATCCTCCCGTACTTTATCCCTTTTCTGAGATAACAAAGTCATACGGGTTTCTTCCTGGCAGTTTTCTTCTTTCAAGGTATTCAATCGCTCAAAATCTGCCTGCAACGCTGGACTTATACTATAATCACATGTTGTATATGTCATTGATCCAGTATCTTTGCAAGGGTTTTCTATCCAATTAACCGAACCCATAATAGAAGCATCAACTCCTGAGCGTACCAAATTATTAATCCTTCGATTACTTCCTTCATTGGCTCTCCATATTGCTAGTAGCTCTTCTTTCATCGGCAACTCTGCCTCTGCATGCTGGAAAGCGGCATAAAACAACTGTGATTTACTCAAAGGCGCATTCCATACCTTGATGTCTTTGATAGAACCTATAAACATTTCATCTCCTACAGTGAGTGGTCTTTCTTTTACCTCAACCTGTATTAACTCTTGTGTTTTTTCACTACCCCTGTGCAAACGTATATACCCCCAATTCTCGTCTCCACCGTATGTAACCAAACAACCACAGTTGAGATCTACCTCTACTGAGTATATACCTGTTTCCTTTGTCGGGGTTCCAAATATATATCCATTATTGACTGTCGTTGTTGCGCCATAAAGTACAGTCCCCTGCACATTATCTTTTGTCCTCATTGGATCTTCTTGAAGTACTATCCTGTCTTCCACGCACTCAGTCGTAGACACCCTGCTGATCGTTGCCGATACATTAAACGGTTCTCCCTTGTAGACATAGTACTTCCCATTCGCATCTTTCCTCAAGCCTGAAGTGAAATAGTCAACCTGCATTTGGAACGCCTCCTTTTCGTAGTTACTAGGCTCCCAGGTATAACTCCCATCATACGTTTTAATAGGGGTATCATCCTCTTCTTCTATTGCAGATCGTCCTCCTCCTATTTTTATACCCCTGTTATAAAGTCCTTCACGAAATAAATAGCGTGCCCCTAATTTCTTGGATGCTAACAACGCTCCATCCCAATAGAAATCTACCTTTAAATATTCCGTATTCAATAGCGTTTTGGCCGAAATAGCCACCTGATGTCCACAGTTACTTTCTGCACTTTGCGTAATTGGAACTGTCGTCGTATAGGAGCCATAGCGAAACACCAACTGCTTAATATTAGAAGCTGTTTTCTCAATGTAGAGTCCCAGTTGAGGAGTATAGAAAATAGGATAACGCTTTTGGGACTCACTCTCTGACTCATCCCAATCCACGTGAGCCGTAAAAGTAAACCCTTTCTCTAAATTGAAATTAAAATCCTCTGCCTCAATAATAGACTGACCATCCAACTTCAATAGTTGTTCACTTTGCTCCAAGGTAATGGTTTTCTCTTCACAATTCTCTTCAACCATCAAACTATCCGCTACAAGGGAATCCCTGACAAAACTCCAATCCTCTAATGATTGAAAGCCTTGTAATTCATCAAAAGGATAAAGGGGCTCATCAAGGCCCGCCTTTATTTTTGCCAGATCAATTTCCGAAGAAATTTTTTCATTGATATCCTTCTCCACTTGTTGTCTCATTTGCTCTGGAGAAGACATCCCTGTCACCGGGTCCCACTCAGGCGTACTTATTGGTTTTTCTATTACTCCCCCTTCAACATAAGAACAAGCACACCCTTCTTCACAAGAGGCTAAGTAGGCATTTACTTCGTCCTTGATCGCCTGCTTAGCTTTGATGTACTGCTGTGCCAACAACTGCCATTTCCGCTCTGACTTTTCAGTTTCTGTTGTTAAACCCTCATACAATAGCAATACCTCTTCTCCTTCTACGGTACCCACTACGCCCACATTGGGATTGTAGCTAAGCATCTCCTCCAATGTATACTCCTCTTCACCATAGGTATACATTGTAAAAAGTCTTTTATACATCTCACCTGTGGGAAGAATATCCCTTTGCTCCCCATAAGGATCCTTCCCTCTACCCCCGGCAAAGTATTGGTCATTCGCAATAATCGCATCCACCACATCTTCTACAGAAGCCGAAGCCGTTCTCACCCCAAACCCACTGGCTCCACTTTCCCAGGTTAATCCCACCTTGGTCAATTTTTGTTTCTCCTCATAAGTATCTGTAGCCTCCTGCAGACAGTTTAAATAATGGCAGTACTCTGGGTGATACTCGACTTCGATTCCTTTTTTCTCAGCATCTTCTTTCAGTTTATTCAATATGCGATCACATGAAGAAGCGTAAAGTTCTTGTACAATCCCCGAGTAATCATCAATCCCTTCTGTTACTATAGGATATGTACAATTCTCAATCAACGCATTCTCCTCGGTCTGTGTAAGTACTTGCTCACTAGCATGTGCTGTTAAATACTCATCTCGATAAGTACTCCAGCTCATCCCTCCCTCCATGACTTCTATATTTTTCTTGATGGTATATTCTCCCACCTTTTCGGCTGTGAATGAAAATGAAGTATTAAAAGGGGAGTCATCCGTACAAGTTGCTTTATCTACTGGATAAACTTTATGTTCAATTTCATATCCATCAGGGTCATAAACATAGACTTCCAGATCATATTCACAATTTGTACATTCCTCGCCTATAGTCGTTGAGCTCCCAGTAAAAGTAAAGCGTATTTGATGCGCTGTTCCTACGTTCTCATTGAAGATCTTGGCCAAGGAAGTTACTTTATTCTCCGAAATAATTTCATTGGCAGCACTCAGGTCAACCACTAATGGTGAAGGGGGAACTGTTGAAATTGCATCCAAAGCTTTTGGAGCGTCGCCCGATAAAGCAGTAGCAATCACTCTACCTTGTCCATCCAAATAGGATAAACTAATTTGTCCATTCGGGTCGATGACCACCTGTTTTTGGTAAAAAGAAATTTTTCCTAAATTATCCTCTCCAAAAAGCCTTGCCAATTCTTCTTTGGAAGGCGTTGTATAATAATAACGTGTGGTGTGTTCCCCACCTATCTGAAAAGCTTCTCCAAGCCCCCCTTGTTCCCTGACTCTTCCTGTATTATCATTCTTATAAACCGTTTCTGTATAAAACTTACCATTTGCATGTGGTTTAAACGGATCTAAATTGTCCTGACTATAATAATTTCCTGCGCCAGAATTAGCCTGTAGTGTACCATCAGCATTCAATACGTTAAAGTCTGTATGATAATTCAGGGTATTATCTTCTGCTGGAGCAGGCAAGACTGTTAAATTTGCACGACCGACCTCATCATAAAACGCTTCTGCAATCATTACCTTCCCTTCTGTACTAAGATTGGTAACGCTCTGACGGTTTCTCATACTACCATCATAATACGAAACTACCTGTTTTTGTTTTCCATCCTCCGCATAAGAAGTTATCGTCTGCCAAACCATATCCTCCTGAATCCCCTCAGCCACTGAGATACTGACAGGGGTTGTCCAACTTCCCACGACTGGTTGGTTCTCGTTATCCTTATGTTTTCCAACGCCCCTTAATCTATAATAGATTTTTCCTTTAGCATATGATTTAGGGATACGATAATACTGTTGGGAAACTCTTACCCGAACCGCTTCACCATTCGCAAAAAGTTCCTGTTCATCTACTTCCTGTTCTCTACTATCAACAAATACCCACTCTAAATCATAGGCAGCAATTCCCTCTCTATACCCCCAGTTAATTTGATAGTAGCTATTATCAGAATCGTCAAGAACCGTACTATGAGCAATATCCAAGGTTTGAGTATCTTGTAACTGGTAATCTCTATAGATTCTTCCCTCCAAGTATAGATTCTCCAACATTTCTTCAGGAAGATGATCAGAAACGCCTATAATCTCAACAATAAATCTGGAGCTCTGAGAAACAAAGTCATTATGATACTCTATAATGTTTGGCGTGCCATTCTCATCCTTAGGTATAATAAGAGATTGAGAAATATTATTAGATACAGACAAAGTATAACTGCCCAAATCAGTCACCTCCCCATTCTTATCCTCTTTTAAATCGAAATCCAGAGAATAACTCCATTCTTCCTCTTGTATCGTACTTAGCCCCTGACGGTATCGTAGAGCTATCCCTAACTGATACTGTCCTTGAGCATAAGTCCCATCCCAAAACCTGAATTGTTTTCCGTTGTAAAGATTATAATCGCTTAGTTTATAAGGTCGAACTACCTCTAGCTCTAAGTTATTACTGTTTTGTGCCCAAGCACTATTTATCCACAGAAGTAAAACTATAAGTGCAAAAAACAGGCGTGTTATATTAGTCATGAGAAACAGCTTATGCGAAAAAGTTAATGGCAAATATTTTTAATGCTCCTTTAAAAAAGAGTAGGCTGAAGAATCGTAAAATGCTTAAACCTACTACTAGGCTTAATTTCCTTTCCATCTCGAACGAGATAATACCGTTCTGTTAATAACTCCATACTTTCACTCACCGGTGATATATCTATTTTCATCATCACCTTGCTGACCCCATTAAAATCCTCTTCATTATAATGGTAAATTATCTTTTTAAGCAGACTTGTATTTTTTTCAAGGTAAATTTCAGCCATTTCATAAGCTTCGGAGGAAGCTTTCAACTGTAAATAATACATTCCCTCTTGCTCTCCTAAGTATCTTATATCTGCATTTAAAAGTTGTTGATCAAATAGGTCTTTTTCAATGGCTTGTTCTTTACTGTTCAAAAACGAAGCAGGTTGTACAGATATACTTTTCTCTTCCTCATTAAGGATCAATAGCTTTCTTTTTGTTCTAACAATTTTAGAAAACCCATTATCCTGATAAAACAATGAATCTTTTTTAATAGAATGCGTACGGGTAGACATCACAGGCATAGAACTTCCCCCTCCATATACTACCGTATTTGTTCGTAAATCAAAGTCCGAAAGCTTACCATAAGCTTCCATAGACTTTTGTAACATTTTCAATCCTTTAGATTGTCCCCAAACATTTCCAATACAAGGCGATACTATCACTAATATAAATAGGTACTTATACATAAAAATATGCTCGTTTAATGCTTTTCACCCACGATTACACATAGATTAAATTCGAAGTATTTTCTAACACAACGTCCCCAATAAAGAAGTGTCTTTACATCCTTTTTAAATACAGTAAATAATCACTGATAACGCTTATGCAATAGTCAGTGCATAAATCAGAATTAATTTGCTTCATTCTCAGTGTTTGTTTCATTGTCATTAGCCAGTATACTTTTATGAACTCTACTCTCTTGAATCGTCATAACACCCTCCGCCGTCTCTTTTTTGGTTAGGAAAAGATTTCCCTCCGCATCATAAAAATAATAAGCAGCATAATTATTTTGATCAAGTGTGGCTATGAGTCTATAATTAGAAGGATCGTATACATGGGTCTGTAAGCTTCCTTTAGACGGGAAAACTCTAAGGTCATCTACATACATACTTCCCGAGGTTTTAAAGGCAAGTTCTAATGCAGTACTTTCACTCAAAAACTCTCCGCGAACTTGTTGCCAGCCTTCAATAATTTCCCCCACAGGTTCTAGTAAAACGGTTGTATTTCCTGACTTCACTGCTATACCTCTATTGTCATCGGCAAAAGTGGTTTCTTCAATGTTTTCTACGTGAACCCATAAGCTTATCATATACCTTTTTCCCTCTATTAAATGTAAATCACTCTGCTTCACAAAAGGTGTAGATGCAGTTACTTTCAGTGAATGTTTACCACTGTGCACTTTTACATCACTCCTGGATAGCAATTGTTCATCTGATACAAGCTCTTTTGAGCTGTAATACCCTAACTCACCTTTCCAAGTACCGACCCCTTGCAAGCCAGGTCCTTTCAAAAATAATTTAGTCACACTATCACTCTCACTCCCATAAGTACATTGCACCGAAAGCTGATTTACCGTAAAAGTATTCTCATCAGCCCTAGAAGTTCCTGATATCATAAATTCTGCTCCACTTAATTGGTCAAACTCAGACTTCAAAATCCCCAGCTCTACATAATTTTCTTCGGCCCGTAAAACTGGAATAGTATGTAATACCACTTCACTGTAGTCTTCATTGTGTAAAAAGCTAAGATTTCCAGCTCCTTCCCCTGTTTCAAAACTGCAAAAAGCTATTTCATTGTACTGTGCATTAGCAGCAACAGCTACAGGATGTAGATGACTATACCCGTATAATACTGCTGAATACACTCCCAAAATATCTTTACTTTCCACTTCGTAACCATAAGGGGTATACCTTGTTGACGAAGAAATATTTTTCCATCCATCCAACGTTTCTTCTCCATTAGAGGTCCAGTCAAATGCTGTGGCGGTAAAAAAACCTTCTTGTCTTAAGTCTTTTACTATTTCGTTCCCAGAAAACTGAGTATTCCTATCCAACCCATCATAGTACGAAAATGTCTTTGCTGAATGCCATACGCCTTCCATTCCACTGACAAAAGGGTTAGTCTCTAAGATTGGGTGTGACATCGTTGCTCCTTGTACTAACCCTGCATCTAAGAAACGACTATCAGAATAGGTGGTAGCACTAATACTTAGTAAGCCTGATTCTGCTTCCTCATTTAAAATCACCTCATCATTTACATTCGGAAGTTCCCCCAACTGTAAGCTTTTTTGATAAGAAACCGTTTCCATTTCTATTCCCTCACACCCCTCAACAGGATACTCTACCGTCAAATTAACGGTATAAGAGGCCGGTGTCTCCGGAAAAGTAAACCTTGGGTGTCTTGCTGTACTCGTATCCACCTGTCCATCGCCATTTCCATCTGCCCCTGTACTCCACAAAAAAGTAGCCCCTTCCGGCAAAGGACCTGTCAAATTGATCATAGATATATCGTAGAGACAGTTCATCTGATAATCAAAGCATACCTCCGGTTTTTTCGCAATCACCTTAATTTCTGGAGAAGTCATTACATAACCATACTGATCTGTCACTCTTACTTTATATACCCCATTCTCAGTAGCTGTTAAGGTACTTTCTTTAGAAATTGGCAGAAAAAATCCCCCAAGGTGAGCATAATAAGGGTCCTCTACTTTAAACATCCATAAATATTCTAAATGATCGCCAGGTGCAGGTTGTAATGTTATAAGATCTACAGAATGATCATCAATCCGCTCTTGGCAAATAGTGACATCAGGTCCATAGATATGAATATCCTTCGATATACTTTGCGTAGCACTTATGTTCCCCACCAAAGAAGCCTCCTGAGATTTGATATCGGTATAAGATAATGTTACCTGATAAGTATCATATCCATTGATTTCGCTTACCTCATTTCTTTTAAAATCATATTCATAAGCCAACCCAGCTAATGTCGTATGTCCATTAGTACCCGCTTTATCATACCACTTTTCTATAGTATTTATTTCCTCTGAAGATTTTTGAATACTCCATTCAAACTGAGCGATATCCGGGATATACTGTGTAGAATTAATCAACTGAAGACGGTTTACAGACGGGTCAAGACTCTTGACATCAATACCCAGCTCAGGACCTTTAATATATACGTCCCTAGTATACTTATCATCGCATAACATTAATGTATACCTATCATTTTGAGTAATAGGTAAATCAGCTGATTCCCCTACCACTTCGCCATTACTATTCAACCATAATAAATCGCCAAAACTATCACTACCATTTACTCTTGCCTGTAAGGTGTTTGTTGAGACATCCAAGGTAATCGTCGGTCGTAACTCGGGCTGCCCACAATTACATAACTGAACTGTCTGGGCTGCAGGAACCTCCCATTTTCTATACTCACTGTCTTGAGGAAGCTTATACTCTACCCATAACTTAGGCCGAAAACTCTTAGACACAATTCCCTGAATATTATATGAGTGCGTCACTTCTCCATTAGTTTGCTCAGCAACAGTACCTTCTCCAAAATCCCAAGTGTAACGGATATCAATGTTATCCGGAATCTCACTAAACTCTCCTGTAAAAATATTATTGGGAGTCAGTTTAACCTCTGCGACTCCATTGGAACACTCTTGTATAGTATAAGAGAAAGAAGGGGTCGGCAACTTGGTCACAATAAATACTTTGCCTGTCTGTGTACAACCATTACTATTATATAAATAATGGTATTCAGAGGTTTCTGTTATTTCAACATTACCATCATACTCCAGATACTCTCTCTCTGTGTATCTCCTTGGAATAGAAGGTTTATCAGGATCTCCATCTCCCGGATTAGGGTCTTCTGTTTCTACCTCTTTCCACCACTTCACACTACTGTAATGGCCTCCCAAGGAAGCATTTACAATTCCTTCTTCATTAGGAAGATCTTGAATAATGTTCACATCATCAGCATTACCCACTTCAAAACTAAATGATGTTGATTTCTTATCATAACTCTTTTTCTTTTCTTTATCCGTATAGCCTGTAACCGTCACTAAAATAGTATACTTCCCCGGTTTAAGAGGCTCAAATGGTGAAATAGTCTGTTCGTCAAAAGTCACATAATCACTCCTACCTACGTTATCATTTTTTATTGTCCCTTTAATTTCGTAACCAGAAGATACTGTTTCCGTATTATTCCTATAAACATAATAAGTCAAATAACTTGTTTTACAATTGTATATTATATTATAATAGAAATTCGCTTTCACTTTAAAAGCTGTAGTTCCTATATCGTTTTCACATTTAGGATACCAAGTAATATCTAATGTCGATTTGTCTGAACCAAAATTAGATATAAAGTCTTTTTTCTCTTGAGAATAGCCAAATACACTAAAAAACAGGCAAGCCACACAAGTGCCAAAAAGTAGTAGTATTCTTTTCATTACATATTTCACTTTACGAAATCCTGATTTAGCTTATTGATAGTTTTCCTGATTATTTAGTTTTGAGGCTACTCCTACTTCCAGTAAGTTTCTTCTCCCCGACCGATGTAGCTTAAATTCTGTCATTACGGAAGGGTTCGATAAGTTACCTTCTATATACCAGCTATAAGGCTTATACCTCTCTCCTAAGTAAACTGCCCTTGCACTCCCATTGTCTACAATAAACTCATCCCCTTCTACAAAAGCAGATTCATCCCAATTAAGAGGATAGTCAATCAATTCGTAATACTTTGAATTATATGGATGTTGCTCTAATCTTCCTCTAAAGGTCGTGCCTATATTGTAATAAGCCGCTCCCATCTGATCGTATACAGTGTAAGCAGGCTTCACGTGTTGGTAAAAAGGATCTCCAAACTCATTCTTTACTTCCGCAAGGAGTACTTTTCCAGACAAGGCATCCCAAACCTTGTTTTCCACTTCATTGTATTTACCATCCTGATAGGTTACGACTTTCTTCAAAATCCCCGTCTTATTGATTACACGGTTAGTCACAATCGAACGAAAAGCGGAGCGAGAATAAGTTAAATCCGGAAATGCCGATGGAAATGCAATTGGGGGAAAAATAGATAGGTCTGCATTAACGTTAACACCTACCGTACCTGTGTTAGAAATACTTTTTCTGCTATCAGCAAACAACTCCTCTATAACCCCTATACGTTTCTCTTCTATTATTCCATTATTCCATACTTTAACCGTATTATCTAGACATGGCACTATCTTATCTCCTACCTTAATTTCTTCGGTATCATCGTCATCCTGCTCTTCTTTTTTCTTGTTTACATATTTTTTCTTGTTTACATAATTACCGACATCCGGTAAATATGTTGTTGAGGTATTATAATAGTATTCTTGCCAATAGATTGGCTCTGGAACTTTCATTCCCAATTCATCTAGTCCATAATGATGCACTGACTTCAAAATGCCATGCATATTATTTACTTCGATAGAATAGCCCTGACTCATGGTAAGGGAAGAAGTAGACACTAATGGCAAAGGTAACTGTAGTCTTTTTTTATCAATATTGGTATACTTCGATATAGTAGGGAAATCCTTTGCCGTATAGTATTGATATTCTGTAATACCCGTACGTCCATCTGTCTCATCCCCCTCCTCATCTACTCCTATAGACCTGACAGAAACCTTACTATATACCACTTGGGGGGCAGGATAATACTGCTCGTTCACGGGGTACTCTTGTAGGTTATAATTACTCAGTCGCTTATTACCTTTCGCAGTATAATACTCTCCTCTTTTCAATGCATTTTCATCCCCCCCAATAGAAGGTTCATAAGAAGCTACTCCACTACTTACTGTACCAGCATCATCTATAGTTGTATAATTGTATTCTTGTATGTAAGAGTAAGCTCCCCCTGTACCTTTCCAGTTATCATTTATCTTGAGCTGTTTAACCCTTAATCCTCCACCAAATTTTCTAGCCTTCACATTAACACGAACCCAGGAATAATCTAATTCTATTTTTTGACCAAAGTCTTCATCAATCATATATGCATAGAAATCACTATTGATGAAAAACATCCTCTTCATTACTCCAAAAAGTTTCTTTATGTTATTCTTACTGAAAGGCCCTTCAGTACCGTACAATAAATCTGGACGTTTCTCCTTAATATGATTCCATACAGCTATCGCAATAGGATGGTAAGAGTTATTTCCAATCTTTATAGGTTTCAATGATAAATATACCCCCTGTTCATCTGAACCTGCTTCTTTCACCTCTGCATATCCTGTCACATATCCTGTCACATATCCTGTCATACTCCCCTTGAAGTTTGCTAACACCTTGAAATAGACCTGCCCGGTGTTATCCAGGTATTCTTCAACTTCTTCAAACTTAGATTCACTTCCCAAGTATATTTTAAACTGCTCTTTATCATGTACAAATGTATCTCTATTTATGGTTTCCAGGCCTTCTATCCGATTCATACACATGGCTTGTTTATCCTGCACATAAAAGTAATCATCAGATTCATACGTAACCTCAATACTCCCTCCTGAAGGCATAGTGATTTTCTTTAAATTCCAGGCACTAATACTCTCCTGTCGCACATTCATATAATCAGCATTTGTATCCTGATAGGTATATGGAAAGTCATTATAAATCCTATCTCCCAATGCTGCTTCTGCATCAGGAAGTACTTTATTCATCCCCCAACGGTCTATTTTCTTTATATCATAACCATAAGTCTTTAGGTCTTCATCGTAATAATCAAACTTATAGGAATGCTCAATCTTACTCTTTCCATACTGCATAGTTAGGCCTTCCAGAGTCAGTTTACCTTTTCCATTTGCAGCACTATTAGG
Source organism: Algivirga pacifica (assembly GCF_039543525.1). Lineage (NCBI taxonomy): Bacteria > Pseudomonadati > Bacteroidota > Cytophagia > Cytophagales > Flammeovirgaceae > Algivirga > Algivirga pacifica. Next base: position 7,243 of record NZ_BAABJX010000047.1, on the reverse strand, counting down.
TGTACCTCCGCAAAGAGAATAGTGCTCATTATCAAACTTAATCGTCTGTATAGGATATAAATCGTCTTCTACGGAAAATAGCTTGATTTGGTCCAGACGAAATTGCTTCATACCTTCTACCTCTATGCCATCTTTTCTCCCTATGCCATCTTCTCTCTCTTGTAAGATAAATTCTGCTTTATGCGTACGAGTTCTTGCCTCTTTTAAGTACCATAACTCCTTTTGTCCATAACTACGATTCAGCATATCATCGTTATAGAATTCAGTATTCGTACTTCCAGCATCATAAAAAAAATGATTTTCCTCAAACGGAGTTCCCCATCCATAATGCAAATCGAAAGTCGTTTTGCGGTCATACGTAAACTTCACCCAATATCCCAAATCTCCATCTGAAGGACCAGGAACATCATCTGTATCTACGTAATCGGCTCCTAAAACGGCTGTTAAAAGATAAGAGTAAGCATAGGGATCTGTAGACGTTTTTCTATCTATTTTCACACCGTCTCCAGTTTTTTCTTCTACGGTTCGCTCATTATACCTATCCGTTTCTCTTTCTACGGTTTGTTGATCTTCTTCTTTACTTTTTATCTCTTCCACCTGTTCAGTGTTGTAGGCTGAGATTCCATATACATATCGCATCCCCTTCGGAGTCGTTACTTCATAAGCTTGAATATGATGCTCCTTTCGAATATCCTCATGGAGCAATTCTTCATAATCTCTCTTTGTACCCTGATTATACCATTCCGGCCTAAGGTATCCCAAACGATTCGAGATATTACTCTTTACATTATTTTTTAACTCTTTTCCTGTATAGGTAACTATTGCGACACTTCTTGGAGTTCTTTCTTCCTCTTTTCCATCTTCAAATTCTCCTCGATATAATGTAGTGAAATCAGCATCCGTTAAGGTATTCAATGGAATTTGAACAGGCCCTTCCGTATTCTGAATAGAATTGTAGCTATTATTATCCATCACCAAATCTCCTACGGACTTATAGAAATTCGGTTCATATAGTAATTCATCTCGGGTCGTTTTTGTCTGAAAAGACATTGCTCCTGAGCTCTCCCATCCACCTGTACGAAAATCCGAATAGCTACTAATAGCTCCTAGACCCACATGATCAAAGCCCTTAACACTAATATCTGCACTAATATTTCCGCCAATCACACCCTGTTTTCTAATAGGATCTGATAAAATCCCTATGTCATTCCGCATAGGTCGCAACATCATCGACATCCCTTGAGCAGAAGCGGTATAAACATCATGGGTAATTTGTGGAACCGCAAGATTGGGATTAGAAGATAAAGCTATTTTATCATTGGTACGGTTGAAATCTTTTAAGCCATGTTCATCTGCAAATTGAAGGTAATTATACCCAAATGGACGACTTATAATCTTCCTATTATGAACCGTTTCTTTACTCGTAGATATGTTTAATGTAGGTGCTATATAAATACCTGAAAAAATATTTAATCCTACTTTTAATGAACCTGACATTGTGACCACATCCATTGGAATATCAATATTAGGAATCATAGCTGGCAATGCAAAAGAATAACTTCCTGGAGGAACAACCAATGCCCTTGCATTTTCACTTTCTGAAGTTGACTGCCTATGTATTCCCCCTGAGTAAGAAATACGGCTGATTCCCTCCAAAGAATTGAATCCTAGTCCAGCTTGTAATTGCCACTTCCTTTCTTTTGCCTGAAAAGATAAGCTTGGCGTTAATGATAGAGAACTTCCATTGACCAAATCAGAAGAGGTTCCAACATCCAACCCCATCGTTGTATTATTTTTCAATGTATATCCTACACTCATATTCGACCCTACTGAGAAATTCCACCCTCTATGATTATTATAAATAGTATTAAGGTAACCACCCGCTGTTATATCCCACACCTTTTCCCTTAAATCAAAACCAAATATTTCATTCACTCCAGAAGGAATATGTAAAGAGTAACTTTGGGTTGTATTGGGTTCCATAGTGATCGTCGTACTTACTTCATCTTTATCAACTACATCCCCCCTAAAATCATCCGGAAGACCTCTGACACTTCGCGTCAAACCCCCTGGATTTAAATTCCAACCCAACCCAACCCAACTCGCCTCCTGCTCCATCGTAACGCCAGCCTCATAAAATAAATTAAATGGGTAGCCACCATCAGGTCCAGGCAACTCAAAAAGTGGTATATTATACTTAAAATCGCCTGTTGCTGTATTGACCATATCCGAACTACTCGCATGTTGAAAAGTCGATACCTCCGGCGTACTTGGACCAGAAGTAAGAGCTATTGCAAAAGGAATAGTTACCGTTGTATTAAGTAGTTGTATAGTCAAAAATACCGCTATTACTTTATTGAATAGCTTATTTCTAAAAAGTCTCATCGTTACTACCTTAAGTATTCTTTAAGTGAATTTTATAACTCTAATTCTTGAGTTTCTTTTATCTGATATTGTAGGTCGACTCCTTTTCGTGACAAAAGGTCAGACCTAAGGGATAACTTTACCTTATCTTCCACTTTTAATTCTGAATCTATTTCAAAAACTAAAATGAATTTCCTACTCCCTTTTTTAAGATTATAAGTACGCTCAAAGTGTAAGAAATCACACGGATATACTTTACCGTTTACTAATAAATGAATATCATTTATCAACTGATAAGATAAGTAATATAACCTTTGTTCTTTTTCTGTCTGAGAAGTAGCTCCTTTCACCACCCAATCCGATTGATCCAAAGAAGATACTTCCATTGTAAAGGCCACTGTATTTTTTAATTCCTCAGTCCTTCGCATGAGCAATTCCTTATCACTAACCTGAAAGTCTACCTCTTCCAATGCTAAATAAATTGGAGGTCGGTATAGAGCCTGTACCTCTAACGTTTTTGTTTGAACAGATTCCGTATAATTTTCAATTACCCATTCACGATAAGATTCCGGTCTTTCAGTACACCCTATCAATCCAAAAAAAAGTATTATGACTACGTATTTATTCATCTGTTTTTAACTCCTAAAGCGTCCCTTCTGCTGTTCCTATATCTATTCCGAAATTAATATTAGAGATAGAGATCCCTTTATTTTTAATTTCACACTCATCAATCTCTATTTTTTTTATGATTTGATTATTACAATCATCTTCTGCAACTAGAGCTATATACAATGGCATCGCTCTTTGCCTTTGAATACTTTGTGTTGATCCTTCTATATCACCCCAATTTGATTCATCCATTCCTTCTAGAGGAGTAGCACTAAAATACCACCTATAATAATATTGGGGTATTCCACCTGATTGATAGGCAATTAAACTAACATTCAATTGACCTCCCAAACAATTTGTTCCTATATTGTCTGTATAAATCGACACATCAAATGTTTCCGATGGTTGGGTATAATAAAAACGCAACATATTGATTACCTGTTCTCCTTCCATCAATTCAAACACATAAAACTTTTGAATTTCCAAATCATCAGGCAATTCAATTTCATATTGATTATATCCATATCCCATTTCTATTGAAGCAGGGCTGCTTACAATACCCTGTTCATCCAAAAAACGATATTCATACTCCTTAGATGTAGCTTCATATTGCTCAAAAACAAATAGTAACTTCCCTTGATAACTTCTATGAAATGACTCATTCAATTGAGTTCTCAATCTTGCGTACGATTTACAGCCTTCAAAAAGTCCACACTCCATTCCTGAAGTCACTTCTACAGTATGTTCACTTTCAATTGAATTACCACAACCATCAATGACTGTTCTTTTAAAAGTTGTTGTTTTTTGTATAGTTTTATTATACATCAAATTAGGAGAACTCGGATGGTTTATTGCTTCAAAAAAACCATTTTCATTCACCTCCCATATATAAGTATACTGCCCATCTCCCCCTGAAGCAGGATCTCCCGATAACATTCCCAAATCACTATTTACACAAAGACTTACGGGCCCTGAGATCCCTCCTACGGCTAACGGAGGGTAAACATTTACATTTATATTTACCTCATCACTTACACTTTCCACTCCATTATAAACTGTAAATCTGCGATACCTTGTATTTTTTGTTAAAGGAAGACTCTCTGTTAGCGTAGCTTCTGTAGCGGCTTCTATTGTATTCCAAATTCCTCCATCTATTGAACGTTCCCACCTATATTCATGGGTACCTAAGCCATTCGTTCCATCTATAATACTAGAAATAGTTGGAGACATACCATTACATACATTACTTGGTCCCTCAATTTCTCCAGATTTAACCACCACCACTTGTACCGGTGCTGTATCTTCATACCCTAAAGATCCTTTAACTCTCCTCTTATACCACTTAGTATGGGAAGGTAATATTTCAGGATCAAACGTTGTTAAAGAAGTATTTATCCTCCAATCATCAGTCCCATTATCAGACTCATACCATTCATATTGAAGAGTACTGACTACTGTTGGAGCTATCTTATTTAAGTGTACACTTTCCCCTTCTCGAATCACCTTTTCTGTTATTAAACTTCCCTCCTCCAATTGATCAAGTACATGAAGTTGAACAACATTGGAATACACTTCCGGTAACTTTATAGGATCTAACTGATAAGCCTTTCTTCTAAACCAATAATCTCCAACAGCCCATGCTTTTGTAAAAGTATATTCGACCCCAGTAGCTCCTGAAATGGGAATCCAATTTTTTCCATTATCATCGGAATATTCCCATTCATAGATAGGATTTTCCATACCGACGAAATCTCTATCCCCCGAAGAGATTTTATCCGGTACTTCAGCATCAAATACGACTTGTGTTCCTGATATCTGACCTGGGTTACATAGCCGAATACTAGACGTATATAAAACGACTCCTGCAAGAGTGGTTGCTTTTCTGCGTACGTAATATTCCTCGTTAGTAGATAAATCATACAAATAATCTATACCCATAGGAAACTCCTGCCCCATACCTAACGAAGTGTAAGACCAACCACCATCAATAGATGCCTCCCATTCAAATAATACAAACGCTCCATGAGGAGGGATAGAATCCCTTAATATACCATCGTGATAAACAATACTTCCCGGGTCTAGATCCAAATCCGAATTATTAATCAGAATGGTTTTACTGATATTCTCATAACCAATACGATAAGAGTATCCTGTAAATCCTTCATGTTTGATGATAATATTTTCCGACCCTGATGCTAACTCTATACTCTGGTTTGGTAAATTCGTAGTCCACAAAGATAAATCTATCAAGCCTTGAGATGTAACAAGTATCTCATGATCTGTAGCTATTACTTCAGGAATAAATGGATTAACATTATTTCTTATACCATATACGCTGATTTCTCTCTCTTCTCCGTACCCTATAGGGGTTAAAACACTATTACCAGATGTATTCCAGAAAAAAATGTTAGCATCTGAACCTGAATACACCTTCTGTCCAGACAGTATAATTGCCTCAGATGCTTGTCTTGCCCAATGATCATACTGCGAAGTTCCCCGAAATACCGTATATCCGTTCGTAAATGGTGCTTCATAAATATATTGAGCATGAACCTTCATAAAAAGGCACAATAACAACGATAAAATTACTATTCTTCTCACCCTGAAATACCCCGTGATAGAGGCTTATTTATCTCTAAAAAATTTAATAAATTTCTCTACTGCTCAATTCAACACGATCAATTCTTTTTTTCCAACGCTTCCAAACGCTTCTCTAACTTTTCAAGTTGTTCCATTCGTTCTGTCAAAGCTTTATTCTTCTTCTCTAATTCAATAGCGTATAGCGTCAATTCCTCTACTTTCTGCAGTAACTGAATCTGAAAAGCCGACATATCCAATCCTTTCTCCTCCATTTGTTTTGCCGGGGCTATTTCAGGGAGATGTTTATTTTTAATAATAAATTCTTCCACCTCTGAAAGCGGCCTTAACACATAGTCTTCCTCAAAAACAAAATCTGCACCTGGTGACGTTGTCACCTTAATTGCTTTACTTTCCAATTTACCTTGTAAAACTGCATCACCATTTTCCCTAATATAAAATACTTCATTGTTTGAAGATGAAGCTATATCAGAGTCTATAGTGAAAATATGGCCTTCATTTGCCGTAATTTTTGTATACTTCTCTCCTTCCACTTCAGGCTTTTTAAGTAAAATAGAGGCCATTTTTCCATCTGAGTTTTCCCCTAATTGAATATCATCACTCATGATCAATTTATTATTAAGAGATAGTGTTGATAATGTCGTGACACCTGCCACACTCAAATCACCTCCAATACTAGAACTTCCACTTATACTCACCGTAGATAAGCTAGATATACCGCTAGATGACACATCCGTAAAATTTGAAGTTCCTTCGACAGACAGTTCTCCTTCGACACTTAAATCACCTGATGTATTGATATCTGACAAATCCATTGTTCCGCTAACCGATACATCCGTAAAACTGGATGCCCCTGTAACGGATAATGTACCGCCCATCGATGTGTTATCTGAGACTGCCAAGGTCGCTATACTAGAGGTTCCGCTAGAACTCAAATCAGTGAAACTGGATGCCCCTGTTACAGACAACATACCTGTCATGCTCGTGTTATCTGATACTGCCAAGGTCGTTAAACTTGAACTACCTGCTACCGATAGATCTCCTCCTACTGTTGCGCCTCCACTTACATCTACACTCGATAAATCCATTGTTCCGCTAACCGATACATCCGTAAAACTGGATGCCCCTGTAACCGATAATGTGCCACCCATCGACGTGTTATCTGATACTGCCAAGGTCGTTAAACTGGAGGTGCCACTGGAACTCAAATCAGTGAAACTTGATGCGCCTGTTACAGATAACATACCTGTCATGCTCGTATTATCTGATACTGCCAAGGTCGTTAAACTTGAACTACCTGCTACCGATAGATCTCCTCCTACTGTTGCGCCTCCGCTTACATCTACACTCGATAAATCCATTGTTCCGCTAACCGATACATCCGTAAAACTGGATGCGCCTGTAACCGATAATGTACCACCCATCGACGTGTTATCTGATACTGCCAAGGTCGCTAAACTGGAGGTGCCGCTGGAACTTAAATCCGTGAAACTGGAGGTGCCTGTTACAGATAACATACCTGTCATGCTCGTATTATCTGATACTACCAAGGTCGTTAAACTTGAACTACCTGCTACCGATAGATCTCCTCCTACTGTTACGCCTCCGCTTACATCTACACTCGATAAATCCATTGTTCCGCTCACCGATACATCCGTAAAACTGGATGCCC
>NZ_BAABJX010000046.1:0-34411 GCF_039543525.1 Algivirga pacifica | reverse complement strand
AGGTATGCCTTTTTTCGAAAATCAAATTTTTGAAAAAACTCTAGGAATACGGGGTCTGAAACACTACAGGATTGAAGATATCGTTTTCACGTTCACAGTTATTATCTCCGATCCACCTATAATGCCCTGCCCTGCTATTTATTGATACCTCATCAAACGTATCAACCCCATGCAAAACCAACGAAACCCTATTTATATCAATCCTTTTACAGACTTTGGATTCAAACTCCTATTTGGCACAGAAGCCAATAAAGACTTACTCATCGATTTTCTCAATCAATTGCTTAAGGAAGAGGCTGGGACTATTATCCATATTTCTTATCTAAATAAAGAGCAAAAGGGAAAGAACAAAGAAGCGCGTACCTCTGTCTATGACATTTATTGTGAAAATCAGGAAGGTGAACGTTTTATTGTTGAAATTCAGAAAGCCAAGCAAGACTTTTTTATGGATCGAATGCTTTATTATGCTACCTTCCCTATACAAGAGCAGGCAAAAAAAGGCGATTGGAACTACGAACTCAAGGCTGTTTATTCTATTGCTATCCTGGATTTCATACTTCCTTCTTCTGACAAGAGCGACAAGGAGGTGATCACTACCGGAAAACTACATGATCTTCGAAGAAACAAAATCATGTCCGACAAATTGACTTTTTATTACTTGGAAATGCCTAAATTTGAAAAGGAATGGCAAGATTGCCATACTCATTTTGATAAGTGGCTTTACCTGTTCAAAAACCTAAACCAATTGCATGAAATGCCTGTTGGCCTAGTAGATAGAACACTTAAAAAGTTTTTGAAGGAAGCCAAGATTGCCAACCTTAACAACGAGGAATATGCTATGTATGAAGAAAGTTTAAAACAATATAATGACTTAAAAAACAGCTTGGATACAGCTAGAGAGGAAGGCAGAGAGGAAGGTAAAAAAGAAGAGAAAATAGAAATCGCCAGAAACCTTAAGAAGGCAGGGGTTTCCGTCGATATTATCATGAGCAGTACAGGACTTTTAAAAGAAGAAATCGAGAAGCTGTAATAGCCCAATAGCCCAGGGCGTTGCCCTGGGAAAAATTAATACGCACCCAACCTGCCCCTCACTTCCATAATCAACTCCGAGTGAAAATCTTGTAACTCTCCCAATAATCGTGTGATTAGATATACAGAGGAGTCTGTTTTTTTAAAGTGATCTACGGCATTGATCAATTGTTGCCTCAACTCTTGCTCCCCAATTTTCCCTTCTGCATAGCGGGCAATCAGATGATAGAAAAGAATTTTAGGCGTAAACCGTCCTGTTATTAAGTGCTTTTGTTCCCGTTCGACTAATTTATATTTCTTCTCTAAAGAGATAATTTTGGTATACTGTTCTTCTAGTAAAAGAATCTTGAAGTAGGTAGAGAAAAAGATATGCCAACGATATTCAAAAATCTCCTTTCGATGACTCTCCACATATACTTGTGCTAACTGTAAGGCTTTCTTTCGAAATCCGTTATGGGAAAGGGTTTTAAGGTATAAAGCCACGTATCCAATGAAATTATACATGGTCGCTGTATCCTTTATTTGCTTGTCTATGCCATTCATCAGCTGCATGGCTTCCTTGTCCTTGTGCTGCCTTAGTAAGACAAAGCAAAGGTTATTGACATAGAGTAAATAATCTGGATTTTCTTTTCGGATGGAATAATAGGCGTACTGTTCTGCCAAGGCATATTGATGGGTCTTGGAGTACAACATCGCTTTGTTATTGTAATGATTCGCCAGGATTCTTGGAGAATAAAAATTGGTAGTATTTTTCAGTTCTTCTTCAAATATCCTTAGAACTTCTTCCAGTTTTTTATACTCTTTATAGTTGTAATATAGGTAACTAAGCCTTACCCAAGCCTTATAGCGGGTAAAGCCATCCAGGTCTTTACTTTTGGCCGTTTTCATCAAGAAACTCTCCCAGTGGATGGAAGTAATTTCCTGTGATTTATGTTGCTCAATAATGTCTATCGTCGCATTATTTAAACGCTCATTCGTTTTCTTGGCTTCTAAATAGCTTTTTCGATACTGCTGTAGGTATTCCTTTACCTGACTATAAATCTGTGTCATGTTACGAATCAGGATATAATCCCTATAGCTGATGACCAGTTCATAGAACTTAATAAAATGATACGAAGTTGCGTTGATTTGCTTCAAATATCCTAATAGTTTTACACTGTCCTCCTGACTGACCACATCCATATTTACCCCTTGCTCTATTTTCAATAGCCATTCAAAAAAGAAGTCTACATCGATTTTTTCCAGATTGGTATGTATCCAGGAGATCATGGCAGAATACTTTCGCTTATCCACTTCTTGGTCATAAGAAAGTTGTTCTACCGAGCGATGGTTGTAAAGAATACGCTCAAAGATCGCTTGTCGGTCCTTGTCCTGAAACTGCTGCAGCTGATTTAAATACTCTACTTCATGGGGATAAAGAGCCTCGACAACGGAATTGAATTTGGTTAGTTTCATGCTGATATAAAAAAATGGTCTCTCCCCTAAAAATAGAAAAATCCCAAGATAAAGCCGTAGCCTTACAAGGGATTATTTCATTAACAACACACAAAACTATATTTTGAAAGAGCTTTTATAGCTCCTAAAATGTCTATTCTTTATCACAACGTTTGTTTCTTGGAGGTTACTTGTATAAAAGAAGTAATCTCAGCAGCTACTTCAGTAGCTTTCTCATACCCTACAAAGTGCCCTGCCTTATCAATCAAAACCATTTTGCAATTAGGGATCATGGATGCTCCAAATAAGGCTACCTCTTTGGTGGTTCCCGGATTGAGGTAACGGTTAGGGATTAAGTTATCCTGCTCTCCAAAAATCATCAGTGTAGGAAGGGATATACCGCCTAACTTATCAATTACGGGTTCTGTAAGCATTCCTTTCACCGAACGACTTACTGCCAAGCAATAATTAGGAAAGTCTGAGGCAGTTCTCATGGCAATTCTATCCTCTACCATAAAACGGGCATCTGCAGGAAAGTCATAAAAATTATAGGCCAGATTGGTTTCAATAGCATCGGTATTCGTCAAACGAACCAATCGAGGCGTCATAACGTCCTCAAACCATCCTTTTTGTCCATCTGTAAACCCTTCAATTCCTGCGGGGGCTATCAGTACCATTGCCTTCGCATGCTCCGGATACATCAGGCTATATGTCATGCTAATTTGTCCTCCCATCGAATGTCCTACCAGCGTATAATTAGAAAGCTGCAGGTGATCTACAAACTCTTTGACAACTGTTGCATAATAAGACATCATTCCTGAATGATTAGGCTTATCGGATTTCCCAAACCCAGGTAAATCTATAGCAATACAGCGATATTTTTTAGAGAGGATATCAATCTCATGTTGCCAGGACGGAATGTAACTTCCCAGCCCGTGAATAAACAAGAGTACATCTTCTCCCTCTCCCTGATCGACATAGGCAATCTCCAAGTCATTGGACAGTTCCGCATACTTTACAGGGAATTTATATTGCAGGTCCTCTTTCATGGACTTCATCTTTGTGATATGCGCATAAGGATTACACGCTCCCAAGATTATCGCAGAAAGTAACCAGTATAGATAAGTCTTTTTCATTGCTTAAAACATTAACCATTTGTAAACCAAAAATGCTGTCCACGGATTCTCCGGTCTTCCCTCACTGACGGCCGTACCGTTGATGTCAAAGCTATAAGTATCATCATTGCTCTCATAGAAGTTTCCGAGGTTCATATACGCTGCATGAAACTCCAGGCTCATAAATGGTCCAAAGTTATAGGAAAGTGCTGTATTCACCTCTGTACCGATGACCTTTCCACCTCCTTGAGGGGCTACTATGCTATTGGCATGAGCCAGACCTAGCTTTGCATTCAGCTTGTTAGGAATAAAATCCTTGGAAGCCTTCAGGGTACCTCCTACCAATCCATACCCCATATTGGACATATCCGCCACTACTGGCGTAAAACGGTTGACAACATTTCCATGAGGGAATAACAAATAAGACCCAGTACCTATAAAGATTCCTGCTGGTGCTCCCCAGGTATTCCCTGTAATTACCCCCGAATATCTTTTATCTTCCAGGGCGTTATCATCGCCACTTGCAAAGATGGCATCTACAGAAAAATGATCATTGATCGTTTGTCCGAAACGATAGGCCAATCGTGTATTGGCGGAGAAGCCAGCAATATCAGCTCCTTTAACCCATTCGCCTTCCTGTCCTACCTGAGCCACTCCTAGGTTATAATTAAAGAAACCTGTCCATTGCCAACGATCCATCATAAAATCCTCGTTTCTACTGAAGTACCCTCCTACCCAAGCGATATCTGCTTTGTATTCTCTGGTTCCAAAGTCAAAGAAACGAAAGGTTCCATTGTAACCATTCAATTTACTATTCAATCCTTGTGCGTAAATACTTACTCCACCTTCTCCGTTTGATCGGTCACTCAGGTAATACAAAGACGTTCCCAATTTCCACTTGGGTGTAATTTTTTGTTGATAATGCGCCTCTGTTAAGTATACATCATCTTTTTCTTCAATATTATTTTCGTATAACTGATAGAAACCAAGCTTCAAATTGCTAATATCATCGTCCCTTCTAGCCGTCACTCCTACGGCATCAGTTCCCCAATAGCTCAAGCGATAGCCTGTTTGCAACATCTTGTCAAAGAATGTGCGATAGGGATTATAAGGGGTATCAAACATTCTCATCAATCCCAGATTTACTTTCCAGTAGGCATTTGGGATGAGCTCAAGTTCTATATTCTGCGTTTGAATATTGACAAAATCGGCAGCAATCGCACCACCAAGGTTTCCTCCTGCACCATAAGAGGCATCTCCCCAAGTATAATCAATTTCAAAAGACGCTCTCAGTAAAGCTCTTCCATTAAACAACTTGGGCTGATAAATAAAGAAAGGGATGAGTCGCTGCTCAACATACATGGTGACATCCTCATTGGAAGTGCGAGTAGTATTGTCGCCAAACAACCTACCAATCACCTGCCCTTTCATAAATACGTTTTCCGGGTAAAAATTAGATGATACTGCCTGATTAATATAGAAGGCGTAAAACTGTAATTGCTTTACTTCTTCCTTAGGAAGGTCATCTTCGAATATCTTCTTAGGTTCTTGAGCGTGCAGACTCAAGGCTAGATGAATAAAACCAAAAAGTAAACATAATTTTTTCATAGTGCCTATGAATTTGTGTGAAGCATCAGGAGTGGTTGATAAAGAAAAATATACTTGTCGTGGACCCTCGCCATGAGGCAAGGGTCTACTGTGACAAAGCAACCAAAATTACTTTCTTCTATACTTCTGGATGTTCGCTTCTCCAAATGCTCCACCACTTGTGCTACCAAAACCTGCTGAGATCGATGGGGCTGTCACGCCGCTGATCTCTGGGTTCGTCTGAGAAACCTCATACCACAAAGAATCCGGATTGGCATCAAATACCTGGAAAATCCCCTCTGAAGTAATGTCTACAGGAGATCCATTAAGGCTACTCATGTTCAATGTAATACTCCAAAGGTCTGTCTCTGTACTTTTTGTTTGTGTATACGTACCCACTAGTATCGCCTCTGCTCCTGAAATGTATGACTTCACTTCATACGTTTGATCTTCATTGAACTTTACATAAAGGCTGTCATCATACCCTAATCCTACTAAGATAGGAGATACATCATACGCTTCCCATTCTCCAATAATTCCATTCTCTGATGGATCTATCTCATCACCTGGTCCATCGCCTTCACAAGACACAAATACTGCCGATAGCAATAGGGCTAGCAGCACCCATACGTTTGTTAATTTCTTCATGATCGCACTTTGTTATGTTTGAAAAATATATGTTGTTGGTTTGTTAGTTTGCATGCTTAGTCCTGTATCTTACCCCAACGAATCACGTTGGCATTCCAGGCATATCCAATACCTGCCGCTATCATAGAGATAATTGTTCCCTCTTCCAGCTTTCCGGCTTGTTGTGCCAGATGAATGGAAAGAATCTGGTCTACCTGACCGATATGTCCATAGTCTGACAAATAAATGGATTGATCTTTCTGAAGCCCTAGTTCCTCCACCAGGAAGTTATGCATGGACTTCTTGAAATGTAGGGTTGCCAAGTACCCTAGTTCTTCTTTCTTGACCTTAGATTTCTCGAAAGCCCTATCGATACAATGCATCCAGTTCGGCATAGAAACATCATTCAAACGATCTTTCATATGCTTCTCATCAAATACTCTCAATGACTTCTGTGCCTCCAGATAATTTTCTGCATTGATTGGATTGACGGTTCCTCCGAACTCTACCCCTACATCTCTTGCCAAGGTACCGTCCGTCATGATATGCGTTCCTAGCAGCTCATTGCGATCGTGATTTTTCTTTAGGATAATCGCTCCCGCTCCAGCACCAAGATTATACATAAAGGATACGGCCGAATCGGTGTAATCAATAAAATCACCATTTCTATACCCCCCAACAATCATCACTGTAGAGATTTCGTCATCAGCAATCAGCATATCTTTCGCCATTTTCATGGCTGATATCGTTGTACCACATCGCTGCTGTACATCGATCGCCCAAGCGTTATTGGCACCTATTCGCTCTTGTATGTAAATAGCGGAAGTCGTTAAAGGGTATTCCTTATACTCCTCTCCCATACAAAGGATCAGGTCAATGTCTTCGGCAGCTACTCCTGTATTATGCAATACATCAAGGGCTGCTCTTACACCCATTTCCTGCGTTCCATCTTCTGGACCTGGAATAGGCTTTTTATCAATACCTAATTTATGGATAACGGCTTCCTCAGACCATACGCCATTGGTTGCCTCAGATATTTCTTTTGCGGTAATCGCCGTTTCAGGAATGTAAATCCCTGTACCTACGATACCTACTCTTGGCTTTTGATACATAGTATACTGTGTTTAAATGGTTTCTATCGGTTATCGGTTAAGAACATTATTTACCTCCTAAGTCAACATCAAATACCCTACTGGTATGTTTCAACATTTTTTAAACGATAAGCAATAAGCGATGCTCTTAGGTATCAGGAGAAAGGATAGAAAGCACTTCCTATCCTATTCTCCTTGACCTCATTATTCATCGGTATTGCCTAGACTAAAAAGTAAGATACTTCTTTTGTTAGTTCTGCTTTCTCCTAGTTTACGCCATGATTATGCTAAGACATGATAGTAGTAGTTGTTAAGACCACCCTTCTTATTTCAAATATCATCCAAACTATATTGACTCGTAGGCTTCTTGCCTTACGGCAAGAAGCTACTATAAGGGCAATCAATAACACTATAGTTGTTTAAAGCACCGTTCTTTTATAGCCTATGCTCGATGAAATGAGACACACACTTCACCTAACTTATAATACGATACCACCATCCACACTTAATACAGTACCATTGATATAGGCTGCTTCCTCACTAGAAAGGTAAGCATAAGCCGAAGCCACTTGGTCTGGTTGTCCTAGACGCCCAACCGGAACCTTTGACTCCATCATTTCAATTACATTTTGAGGCATTTTCTTGACCATTTCCGTAGCAATAAAGCCTGGAGCTACTGCATTCACGGTCACCCCTTTTCTACCTAGTTCCTTGCCCATGGTCTTTGTCATACCAATCACCCCTGCCTTTGTTGCAGCATAGTTGGTTTGACCAAAGTTACCGTATAATCCTACTACCGAAGAAGTATTAACGATACGGCCATACCCTGCCTCTACCATATATTGAGAGATCACTTGAGAACAGTTGAATACTCCTGTCAAGTTCACATCGATTACCTGCTGCCAAGTAGCAGGAGACATTTTCTTTAGTGTAGTATCCCTTGTGATACCAGCATTGTTGATTAGTACATCAATCTTACCGTATTTTTCAATCACGGCTTTTGTTGCTTCCGTTACGGCCTCATAGTCTGCGGTATTTACTTTTTGAAATAGCGCATCACTTCCCATTTCCTTTAGCTCCTTAAGGGTTTCGTTTCCTTTTTCTTCATTCAAATCCCAAATCACTACAGATGCTCCCTCATCTGCAAATCTAACTGCTCCTGCTTTTCCTAGTCCATCTGCACCACCTGTAACGATTACTACTCTGTTTTGAAATCTTTCCATTGTACTAATTGGTTATTTTTTTACGTGTGTTGACCGATCTTCACTATCGACTTAGTTTAATAGGTAGGTGAGTCGGCCTGTTATTTTATTGGTTTTGTGTTGTACAAAAGAAGGATACAAGGAAAAAATATGAAAATGGGAATAAATATTTGCAGGGGTGGACTTTTTCCATTCAGCGAGAAATAAACGTATTTAATACGTTAATAATTAATCATTTACAAGAGGGTGAAAATACCTTGGACCTATATTGTTTTTTAGGTCGTGTATCCTTGTCCTATCAGACCGTGCGTGAGGCACAATGTCGTCACATAGTGCAATTGTTCTTGCTTACATTGATTTTTGAGCGAAGACGCTCAATTTATTTTAAGGTCTTTGCGAGGACGCAAAGACCAGTGCTTAGAATTCTTAGCCCTTGCCGTGAGGCAAGGACCTACAACTAAACATTATGAACGAGCGAAGCTCAATTAAACAATATGAACAAAGGCCGATTAATCACTTTATACAGCAGGTGTAACAGCTATACAGGATAATAGCTCCTCTAAAAACGCCGGATTTTGCTCTATGGCAGTTCCCACTACCAACATATCTGCCCCGGCTTCCAGTAGTTGTTGAGCGGTTGTTGCAGTACGTATCCCCCCTCCTACAATTAGAGGCAATTGCGTATGTTGTTTTACTTCCCGGATCATTTCTACCGGTACATGTGCTTTGGCTCCACTTCCAGCTTCCAGGTAAATTTGTTTCATTCCTATCATTTGCGCTGCCAAGGCAGTCGCAACGGCAATATCCTTTTTGTCTCTTGGAATGGGTACCGTATTGCTCATGTACTCCACGGACGTTCGATTGCCTCCATCAATTAATAAATAAGCAGTAGAAACAATCTCTAGTTCAGACTGTGCGAGTATAGGTGCTGCAATCACGTGTTGCCCGATCAAAAACTCGGGGTTACGTCCAGATACAAGAGAGAGTAGAAAAATACCATCAGCCTCCGGACTAACTTGCGTTGCCCCTCCTGGAAATAGGAAAACCGGAAAAGAAGAATGTTCCTTTAGATAAGCAACCGTTTCATCCAGGGTCTGCTTACTTAACAAGCTACCCCCAACCAAAAAAATAACAGGAGCATCTGTCGGTATCTGAGTAATCAGGCGAAATAACACCTTTTGATCGGCCTTATCCGGATCAATTAATACCGCCAGATGTTTTTTAGTAGGAAAAGAGGTGAATGGATAGCTTTTTTTGATCATGGAATAAAGAATAAGGCAAATTAACGATTGTTATTTAAAACATGTTGATTTCTTCATATGACTTTTAATCATATAATAATCAATCATTTAATAAATGAAGTGACTGTTTTTTTTGTTACAGTTATGCGTAATATAACTTCAAGAGAACTTAGGTTCTTTTGAAATGTTACTTAAAAAAGTAAATTTGTTGCGATTTCAAGAAACCAAGTAGTCTCTTTGAGAGCATACTATTAATAGAAAAAATTATCCGAACTATAAAAATTTCCAACTAATTCACACAAATATGAGTAACGCCTTTAACAAAACCAAGATCGTAGCCACAATCGGGCCAGCCACTAGAAGCAAAGAAAGTATCTTGGAATTGATCCACGCCGGTGTTAATGTATTCCGTTTGAACTTTTCTCACGATGTACATGAATCCCACAAACAAGTAATTGATTGGGTTAAAGAAATAAATGCCAAATTTGGTCATAGTATTGCTATTCTTCAAGACCTTCAAGGTCCTAAGATCAGAATTGGTGAAGTAGAAAATGGTGCGGTTGAAATTAAGAATGGAGAGCAATTAATCATCAGTAACACTCCTGTTATTGGTACTTCTGAGCGTGTAAGTACTACTTATACCAACATTGTAAAGGATGTAAAAAAAGGTGACAACATCATGATTGATGATGGTAACCTTTGTGTTAAGGTAATTGATACCCTGGAAAATGAAATCATTACCGAAGTAGTTTACGGAGGTATGTTGAAGTCCAAGAAGGGTATGAACCTTCCTGATACAGAAATCTCGGAGTCTTCCCTAACTTCTAAGGACCGCAGAGACCTTGAGTTCGGTCTGGAGCAGAACGTAAACTGGGTAGCTCTTTCATTCGTAAGAAATCCTCAGGATATCCTTCACGTAAAAGAATTGATCAAAGAGAGAGGTTCTGATGCAAAAGTAGTTGCTAAAATTGAGCGTCCAGAGGCGATCAAAAACTTTGATGCAATCCTTGAGGCTGCTGACGGTATCATGGTTGCTCGTGGTGACCTTGGTGTAGAGATCAGAATGGAAGACGTTCCTGTGATCCAGAAGGAAATCATCCGTAAGTGTAACCAAGCTGCTAAGCCAGTAATCGTTGCGACGCAGATGATGGAAAGTATGATCACGAACCCTCGTCCAACTCGTGCAGAGGCTGGTGACGTTGCCAATGCAGTAATGGATGGAGCTGATGCGGTTATGCTATCAGCAGAGTCTGCTGCAGGTAAATTCCCTATCGAGACAGTACAGGCAATGGTGAAAATCATTACTTCTGTAGAGCGTAATGTAGAAAGCGTTTATCACAAGGAGTATGAGTATGATCCAAGCCATGACACCTATACAGGTAACCTAATTGTTGAAAGTGCTTCTAAAATGTCTCAGGCATTGAACGCTAAGGCATTTGTAGGTATGACGGAATCAGGCTTTACCGGATTTAGAATCTCAAGACATAGACCGAAGTCTAACATCTTTATCTTCACAGAGAATCCTCACTTGGCTTGTACGCTTAACCTGGCTTGGGGTGTTAAAGCATTCCACTATACCTTGAAAGACGGACAAGGAACACTTTATACCTTCTATGAGCTATCTCAGATCTTGAAGGAGAAAGGTTTGTTGAACCAAGGAGATGTATTCATCAACATCGCAGGTGCTCCAATTGACTTGCACTTGCACGTTAGAACGAACCTTCTGAAGGTAGGTGTTGTAGAATAATATCTTTTAAAGATATTTAACAGTGCTTCAAAAGCGATGCAGGATAGACTTCCTGCATCGCTTTTTTTGTCCCCTGAAAACTGAGAATCAAATGTTTAAATCAAAGAAATGACAAAATATTGAAAGAAGTTGTTTTTCAAACCTCAAAAATCCCTTAGGGATTGCCAAGAAGAATACCTTTGGACGTTGGAATATTGTAGAGTTCTAACTTTTTTTGTGACTTGATTTAGGTTCCTGACCTTTTTGATGGAGCCTGCATTTCCAAGCCCTCTATTTTTTGTGGTTAGGAAGCATTGTAGAAATATAGGATTTAAAGGACTGTTGATACCCTCTCCATGAAACTGTTAGACAAATATCTTATAGGCAAATTTTTTAAGACCTTCTTGTTTGTGGTCTTGCTGCTGAATGTTGTAGTCTGCGTGATTGACTATACAGAGAAATCAGATGATTTCATCAAGCATAATCTTTCTTTTAATGAGATCTTTTTTGACTATTATGTCAATCTTGTGATTCATTGGATGAGCACGCTCAGTCCTATCTCGGTCTTTATTTCCGTGGTCTTTATGACAGCGCGTTTGGCTGCACACTCAGAGGTAATTGCCATTTTAAGTAATGGGGTTAGTTTCTTGCGTTTCCTTCGTCCCTACGTAGTGGGTGCCCTTATTATTGGTGGAGCTGTTTTTTTATTGGTAGGCTGGATTGTTCCTATTTCTTCTAAAGAAAAAGTTTCCTTCGAGGTAAAATACTTGAAACGTCCTTTTTTCTTTAGTGAAAGAGATATCCATATCCGAGTAGATGATTCTACTTATATGTATATTGAAAGCTACAATAACCGTATCAAAAGAGGTTATAAAGCTACCATTGAAACCATCCAAGGCACCGATCTAAAGGAGAAAATCACCGCTCCCCGTATTGAGTGGGACTCTGCCTCTCAAGAATGGGAGATGGACCGTTTTGTCTCTCTGAAATTCAATGAGGACGGTACTCAAACCATGTCCAAAGGGAAAAACCTTAAACGCTCTCTGAATATTGATCCAAAATATTTTGAGAGTAAATACAAGTTGGAAGAAACATTGACCATCAAGGAGCTTAATGATTACATTGATATGGAAATTCAGAGAGGAAACTCCGCCTCTATCAGTGTTTATCAGAATGCCATACACGAACGGTATGCCTATCCTTTTGCAATCATCATCTTGACAGTGATGGGAGTAATCGTTTCTGCTAGAAAAAGTAGGCGAGGTAGTGGGTTCTTGATTGCTATGGGCTTTGTACTAGCCTTTGTCTATATTGTATTAGTGATTATGAGTAGAAGTATTGGGCAAGCTGGAATCATTAACCCTATGATCTCTGCGTGGATGCCTAATATTCTGTTCTTGGCAATCACCTTCATACTATACTTTAAGGTCCCTAAGTAAACTTATAACTAAGTGCTACTTCCAAACGGTTTAAGGAAGAAGGAGTAAGGATTAATAATCATTACCCAGAAGCTTTTATTCCTTTATTCATTGGGTAGTAGTCCCTTTATTTCTGTCAGAAAACTTAGTGTTTGAAGCTCTAAGAGCTTGTTTGGAATACTGATTTAGATAGAGAAAATTTCTATAACCTGTTCAAATTGATTCAAATTTGAGAATAATAGTGGTTCTATTTGTGGAAAATTTGAATCAATTTGAACAGTGATTAGAGGAATTTTCTATCTGAAGACGTATTCCAAACAAGCTCTAAAAGGTGTACTAATAAATTTTAAGAATATATTTGCAGGAGAAAGGTTCTAGAAATCTTTCTCCTTATTTTTTTCACAACCACATACCAAAGTCTCGTACATTTTGTTCATAGAATGAAAGGCTTATTATCTTTTAAACAGCAATGATCAAACAACATTTAAAACTTCACTTTATCGTCTTTATCTGGGGATTTACGGCGATTCTTGGGAAAGAGATATCCGTTGAAGCCACTGAGCTTGTTTTTTACCGAACCGCTATTGCTGCCATAGGGCTAGGAGCGATTATGCTAGCTAGAGGGAAATCTTTAAAGATGCCTCCAAAGGCAGCACTCAAAGTGACCCTTACTGGATTTATTGTAGGCTTCCACTGGATCACTTTTTTTGCAGCAGCCAAACTTTCTGTCAGTGTTTGTCTGGCAGGTATCGCGACGACCTCCCTGTTTACAGCTATTATGGAGCCCCTCTCCAAAAAACAAAAAATCAACCCGCTGGAAATTACTCTGGGGTTGATGGTTATTGTAGGGTTATACGTCATCTTTAAGTTTGAGGTAGATCACTTAACGGCTCTTACGATAGCTTTGGTCTCAGCAGGACTCTCTGCTCTGTTCTCAGTAATTAACAGCCATTTTACCCATAAGTATGAAGCTACACATATCACTTTTTATGAGATGATTGGAGGAGCATTATGTTGTTTGTTAATGATGCCTATTTTCAACCATTATTTTGGAACAGGTGATCAGGTATTGTTCCATGCACTGTCGATGATGGACATTGTGTATCTAGTCATCTTATCATTGGTATGTACTGTATATGCCTTTTATGTAAGTATTGAAATCATGAGATACCTGACGGCTTTCTATGTGAACTTAACCATTAATATGGAGCCAATTTACGGAATCATTATGGCTGCTATTCTTTACAAAGAACATGAGCAAATGTCCTCAGGATTTTATACAGGGACATTGATTATTTTGATGGCAGTAGCCCTTTATCCTGTACTGAAAAGAGTATTCAAACGTAAGCCCATTGCTACGGTTAATAGATAAGAGAAACCCAGCTTTTTTGTTCATGATGTTTAATTGAGCTTCGCTCGTTCATGATGTTTAGTTGAGGAAATTGTTTGTTTACTTTAGTTACTCAACTAAACACTATGAACGAGTGAAGCTCAACTAAACAATATGAACAATAAGTTATTTCTCCCAACGATTGAAGATGATATTAGCCAAAATACGTGGTTCCCAATAGGCAAACTCCGCAAATTCCTGATGCTCCAGATGTTGCAATATATGAGAGATGAGCAGTTCATCGGAGGTGACTTTCTTTTCCAAGAAGTATACCGGGAGGATCGTAAAATAACCTTCAGGATCTTTCACTTCGGTTAAGTCGACAAATTGGTTTACTAATAGGTGTGGCGTTATCCTTGTCTCAGCCATTTCCTTTATTTCAGCACAGGCGATATAAGGATAGTATTTATTACAGAAGAAGTAGTAAAACTTTTGCTGTTCGGCATCCAGTAAAAGTCCTAACATATAACTATAATTAGGTTCTTGCTGAAAGCTTTGAAAATCCAGCAAAGTTAACGGCAACCCCTTTAGGTAATTTTTGAACCGTTCAGGAGCAACCTCTTCCTGTATTTTTCCGTACCCTGAAATAGCTGCCGGAAGTTGTATTATGGTATTCATTTGATGAGTAAGGGTTAATCATTGAGTTACTTTATCGTAACAATATGTGAGTAATAATACACTAATCTTACGGGTTAAACACTGACGAACATTCGATTTATTGATGAACAAACTATTATTTATTATAAACCCTATATCAGGAGCTGCCAAGGGAAAAACTATTGGGAAGTATATAGAAGAGCAATTGCAACAGATGCCCTATACGTATACTATTTGGTTAACAGAACATGAGGGACATGGTGTTACTCTTGCTCAACAAGGGGTAGCACAACAATACGATATCATTGTGGCTGTTGGAGGAGACGGAACAGTGAATGAGGTTGCTCAGGGTATCTTAAATTCTAACGTTCCTCTAGGAATTATCCCTTTAGGATCAGGAAATGGATTAGCCCGACACCTTAAAATCCCTCTGAATGCAAAGGATGCGCTATCAACCATTCTTTCAGCTAGATCTATTATCGCTATAGATACAGCCACCCTCAATGGAAAACCTTTCTTTTGTACTGCAGGCGTAGGGTTTGATGCAGAGATCAGTTATCAGTTTGCCTCTATGCCGGGAAGGGGAATATTGAATTACATCAAGGCAACCCTTTCCTATTTTATAGATGCAACTCCCCAAACATATAGCATAGAGAGTACTAATGGAACAACCTCCCTAAATGCCTATATGGTAACCATAGCCAATGCGGCTCAGTTTGGCAATGATGTCTACATCGCTCCACAAGCTGATATTCGAGATGGACTACTGGATCTAATCGCAATACGCACTTTCAGTAAATGGAAAGTTATCTCTATCTTTACGAAGATACTATTAAGAAGAATTAATCACTCTAAGCATGTATGTTGTCTACAGGAATCTTCATTTACAATAAACAATCTTGAACAACAAGGCTCAAGCATACGAGTACATCGGGATGGAGAACCTGAAACCACTACCCTTCCGATACAGGTGGAGATTCTTCCGGCCTCCTTACAAGTGGTTACTGGAAGGTAGTTTACTTAGTAATCAATTCACTAGCGATAAGAGCTTGTTTGGAATACATCTTCAGATAGAAAATTCCTCTAATCACTGTTCAAATCGACTCAAATTTTCGACAAATAGAACCACTATTATTCTCAAATTTGAATCAATTTGAACAGGTTATAGAAATTTTCTCTATCTAAATCAGTATTCCAAACAAGCTCTAAGCGAATTTAAACATCATTATCCCCCTAAACGCTATGATCCTTTTAGACGAAAAAAATGCTACCGTACAGTTTCATGAACAAGAGGCGTACATTGAGATTTCTCTTACGGGCCTACAACAATTACCGGACTATCAGTTTGCTTATGAACATGCCTTAACTTATGCCAAGATACATCAGGTCAAAAAGTTTTTACTGGATGAAATTGGCGCTGAAGTCCCTAAGAAATGTAGAGTCTGGCTATTTACAGCCTTTCTCCCCAAGATGGTTGGTAAAATGGGGTTGGAATTAGAAGTGGTGATTGTTCGAAAAAATAAAGCACAACTTAGCATAGGGAATCACCTGATCAAAAAAGCCTTTCAGAAGCTAAAACAAGTGTTACACATTGAAGAAACTGAACATAAAGAAGATGGAAAACAGCTTCTATTAAAAGAAAAAAAAATCTAGTCACCATAACCAATAAAGAGCAAACATGCTTCAACTAAAAGATAACTATACCTTCCGTTTTATTAGCGTAGGAATGCTTTCAGGCTTTTCTATTGGCAACCTATTGTCTAAATATATTTTTCAGGTAGCTGATGAGTTTGTGATCAGAAACTCCGTTGTTTTTGTAAGTATGGTCTTACTCTCTATCATTTCACTGGCCACCTACTATTACTTAGAGGAGTTGACTGAAAAAAGACTAAATAGCAAGCAAGTATGGTTCATTGCTTCTGGGGTGAGTATTCTTCTGTTCAGCATGTATTTAACTACTGCATTATTAAAACTGAAAGGATAGGTGATGAAGCGAGTGGTATTGGCTTCCACCCTCAAACCGGTGGACGACAGCAGGATGTATGAAAAATTTGCCTTGACACTTGCATCGGACTATGAGGTTATCGTTTTAGGCTTTCATAAAGCCGATCCCTCTTTCCAACCCCAACACCCACAGGTAAGGTGTATTCCTGTACAAGCGTTCAAGCGTTTTCCTAGATGGCAATCTAACTTCAGGTATCATAACCTTTTTAAGGAATTGAAACCTGACATTCTTATTGTACACACCATCGAACTGCTAGCAGCAGCCTATTATTATAAGCTACAAAATCCCTCTTGTCGACTAGTCTACGATGTACAGGAAAATTATGTATATAACTTCTGGTATAAGTCAGACTATAAAGGAATTAAACGTTACCTGCTTTCTCTGGCAGCTTGGGGAATAGAACAATTGGGCAAGAAACTAATCAATCTCTATACACTAGCGGAAAGTACCTATAAGCAGGAACGCTCTTTTCCTCTAAAGAAAACCCTTGTCCTGGAGAATAAGTATTTCCCTATTCTTCCTGCCCAGAAGGTCAACGTAGACAGCTCCTCAGAAAAGAACTTGCAACTCTTACTTTGCGGAACCTTATCGACAACCTATGGTACCCGAGAAGCTATAGCGCTATGTATACGATTGCATCAAGCAGGCAGTCCTGTTCATTTACATATTATGGGAAGCTGCCATGAACCCTCCTTAATGAATTGGATAGAACAGGTTACTCAAGAATATCCCTTTATTACTTTGGAAGGAGGTGATTCCTTGGTTCCGCATCATCAAATTATTAAAGCAATGCTGCAAAGTCATTATGTACTTCTTCCCTATCCGCCAAATCCCAGTACACAAAACTGTATTCCAACAAAACTCTATGAATGCCTGGCTTTGGGTATTCCCATGATTATACAAGAGAATCCATTATGGAAAAAATTATGTAAACAATATCATGCTGGATTTAGTATTGATTACATCAATACCCCTACACCATCCATTATAGAAACATTAAATATCACCCGGGACTACTACCCTAACGGTCCTATAACAGAAGCCCTATGGAATGAAGAGGGAGAACTATTAAAACAACACATTCAGCAATTAATTTTTGACAAGTAAACTATTCCATGCATTTTTGTGGATCCTTATCAATACAGGAGCTATTTCAATTAACACTTTATGGATTATAGTAGAACCGAAGAGAATTATTTAAAAACCATCTATAAGCTCTCCAATGAAGATGGCTTAGTATCCACCAATGCTCTGGCTGAAGAGTTAAACACTAAGCCAGCCTCTGTTTCAGATATGATTAAAAAATTAGATCTGAAAGCACTGATTCATTATAAAAAATACAGAGGAGTATCCTTGACAGAAGAGGGAAACCTGGTTGCTCTTCGGGTGATCCGGAAACATCGTTTATGGGAAGTTTTTTTGGTAGAAAAACTGAAATTCAATTGGGATGAAGTACACGAAGTCGCTGAACAATTGGAACATATCAAATCCACCCGCATGATTGAGCGATTGGATGAGTTTCTTGGATTCCCTCAGTTTGATCCTCATGGAGACCCTATTCCTGATGAAAATGGGGAGTTTCATAAGGTTCACTCGATTAAGCTATCTGACGGGGAGAAAAGTAAGCGCTTTAAGGTAGTGGCCGTAGATGATAGTAATAGCAGTTTTTTAAGATATCTCGACAAGGCAGGAATCGGCATTGGTGCGGAACTAGAGATATTGGAAATGATTGAATACGATGGTTCTTTAGAAATTTTAATCGACCAGCAGAATAGCCGACTGATTTCTCATCAAGTGGCTGAACATATACTAGTCATTGAATCATTGAGGTAATAAGCTCTAAACATACCACTTATGAAAAATATCAATTTTGACCTATTGAATGACATTGTCACCACTCCCGGAATCCCCGGTTTTGAGCATGCCATTCGCAAAAGAATCATCGAAGAGATCAAGGATGTTGTCGATGAGTATTATACCGATAATATTGGCAACCTGATCACCGTCATCAAGGGAAAAAGAAACCCTGAAGACAAAAAAGTGATGGTCGCTGCTCATATGGATGAGATTGGCTTTATGGTATCCCATATTGATGATAATGGATTTGTAAAATTCATTCCATTAGGAGGTTTTGATCCCAAGACAGTCACTTCCATGCGTGTAATTGTTCATGGCTCTAAAGATCTTATCGGAGTAATGGGCTCCAAGCCTGTTCACTCTATGAGCCCTGAGGAACGCAACAAAGTGGTGAAATTGGATGAGTATTTCATTGACCTAGGGCTGCCTAAAGAAGAAGTAGAACAGTATATCCAACCAGGAAACCCAATCAGCCGTAAGCAAGACCTGATTAAGGTAGGAAATATGCTTAATGGAAAGTCTTTGGATGACCGTATTTGTGTCTATGCGCTGATCGAAACGCTGAAGACCATTAAAAATCCCGCATATGATGTTTATGGAGTATTCACCGTGCAAGAGGAGGTTGGATTAAGAGGGGCTCACGTTGCAGGACATGGCATTGATCCTGATTTTGGTATTGCATTGGACGTAACAGTCGCTAATGACATCCCAGGCATTCCTGCTGAAAAAAAGGTCACTGCTATGGGGAATGGTGTTGCTGTTAAATTATACGATTCAGGGACGATCTGTGATATCCGTATGGTAGAGCATTTAAAAAGATCCGCTTCTCTAGTTGATTTGCCTTTCCAAACAGAAATCTTGCCTGCGGGAGGAACCGACACGGCTGGTATACAGCGAATGGCCAAAAATGGCGCAATAGCGGGAGCACTTTCAGTCCCTATGCGCTACCTTCACCAAACGACCGAAATGGCGCACGAAGAAGATGTAAAAGGAATGGTCACTACGCTGGTGAAAGCGTTGGAGACTATGGATGAGAGTACTTGGGAATACTAATATCAGTTATCAGTTAAGAAACTTATTTAAACGATAAGCAATAACCGATAAACAAAAAATATAAAAACTATGGCTAGACATACCACAGCTACTGGAAATGATTTTCAGGAGCTAAAAAAAGACTTGGAATATCAACTAAAGGGACTAAAGTTTTCTCCTAGAACAGCTGACGTCACTTTACTGACTGCTACAGGAAAGAACGTTCCTGCTAAGGAAATTGGAGAGGTGTTGGATATTATTACGACTCTCCTACCTGATTTGGAATATGACTTTGGTACAGGGACTCATCAGTATGATGATCTTTGTATCTCCATCGAATGGAAGTAATGTTGAATCGTTGAATCGTTGAATTTCACCTTCGGTGAGTTGAATTGAGCTTCGCTCGTTGATTCGAGTTGAATCGTTGATTGATTACTTCTAAATAATTCAGCCAACAATTCAACTCAAATCAACGATTCAACGAGCGAAGCTCAATTCAACGATTCAACAATTATTGGATGTTAAGTTGGTACGGCATGATCGCCTGCACCCCTTTCATCTCTCCCACTAGCTGTGCATTTTCATAGATCTGATAGAAAGGACCTAGCTTTTCTTTCAGTTGTGCTCTTGTATATTGCTCAGCTACATCTTGCATCAGGAGCTCAGCAAAACTTTTCTTTCTAGGATAGTATTGAATATCGTACTCTTCCAGACCAGCACTTTCTGCCGCTAGTTCAACGGCTTTATCTATACCTCCCAACTCATCAACTAAGCCAATCTCTTTGGCTTGTTTTCCAGTCCACACTCTACCTTGAGCATATTCTTTTAGTTTTTCCTGATCCATATTTCTACCTGCTGCGGCCTTAGCGGTAAATGTTTCATAGAAATTATCAACAAACTGCTGTACAATCTCTTGCTCTTTAGGGCTTAGTGCGTCCAATACGGGTGTCATAGAAAACTCGCCTGTAGACACGGTATACGTCTTCATACCTAATTTATCTTCCAATAACTCTTTAGCATTTGGAATAAGGGAGAATACACCAATAGAACCTGTAATGGTATTTGGATAAGCCAAGATCTTATCACAACCCATCGCCATATAATATCCCCCACTAGCCGCTACGTTGGACATAGAAGCGATAATAGGCTTTTTGGTTTTCATCAATTGAATTTCTCTCCACATAATATCAGAAGCCAGTCCACTTCCTCCTGGAGAGTTGATACGCAATACCACTGCCTTTACATTATCATCCTCTCTGAGTTTCTTTAGTTGTGCTGCAACTTTATCACCTCCAATTTGTCCCGGCATTCCCTTTCCGTCAACAATATTTCCTTCACAGGTCAATACTGCAATATGACTTCCTTGGTTCATTTCAGGACCCTCTTCTGGAGCAGCATATTTTTTCACATTTACCAGATAGATTGACTCATCCGTAGACAATCCCAAGTCGGTCTTGATTTTATCTATCGCCTCATCTCTATACCCCACTTTTGTAATCAACTTATAATTTACAGCATCTTCAGGTGTGCGAATTTTGGCATGGTCAGAAGCTTTTTCCAGCATCTTCACCTCCATACCTCTACTCTCAGCGATGCTACTCAGATAAAAGTCATACATTCCGTTTAGATAAGAGGTAATTTGCTCTCGATTGCTTTCAGACATTTCATTATCCAGGAAAGGCTCTACGGCACTCTTATACTTTCCAACTCTAAACACCTGCATCTCTACACCCAACTTGTCCAGGAAGTCTTTATAATAAACAACATTAGCCGTCAAACCATCAAACTCCATAATCCCGGCAGGGTTCAGATAAATCTCATCAGAGACTGATATATACAGGTAAGCGTTTTCAGCAATCATATCGGCATAAGTGTAGATCTTCTTGCCACTTTCCTTGAAGGATAATAAAGCCATACGAATCTCTGTAGCCATTGCTTTTCCTCCCATAAATATTCCTCCATCGATATAGATTGCCTTGATTTTCTCATCTTCTTTGGCGTTATCAATAGCATCCAGGATTTCCTTCATTGTTAAAGGGCTTTTTTCATCGGATTGCAATACCCCTGCAATATTTTCAAAAGGACTCTCATTAGGCACTTCACTGATCGGCACATCTAATGAAAGACGCAAGATAGAGTTATCTTGCAAGATGGCCTTCCCTTTATCGGCACTACCTACCACTGCAATCATCGAAACTCCAAAAATAAATAATATACCCACTGCAGCTAGTACTCCAAACATAGAGCCTAACATACCCTTGATAAAATCAATCATCTTCTACGCTTTTTTATGAATTAATTGGATTAGTAATCTTAAAATAGTTTCTGTTCTTGAATATATTATATTTTAACAGATTTACATCTGTTTACGAAGAGGAATTGAAAAAGTTATTCAGGAGATAAATATTAAAGCATCTTGTACGGCCGCGCCAGTGGCGCGGCCGTACGGGCCCTGTATAAACCTAGAACATCCTAAATGCCAAAAAAGATAACCGTTAAAAAAGAACAATGTTAATAGGTAGAACATCTACAAGTAGGAAATATTCATTATTTTCACAATGCATACTTTTTTACACAAACAAAACCTAAAAAAACAAACATCGTGTTAATATTTTCTACATCTATTTTTGGAGGAGTCTGAAATAAATGCTAATATTGAAAACATAAATAGTGTAAAAATAAGTAACATGGCAAAAAACCAGGAAATATTACTAGCGAAGAATCTTAGATACCTAAGAACCCATATGGACCCAAAACGTAGTCAGGAAGCGTTGGGAGATATGTTGGGTGGAGTGACTCGTAGTGCGATCAGCTCTTATGAAGATGGGCGTGCTGAACCTCGATTAGACCTATTAATCAAAATCGCCGAACTATTCAAAGTAGATGTAGATGATCTACTGACTCAGGACCTGGAAGTGATTCAAGATTCTGAGCTTCGAAAGAAAGAAGATACTGCTAATTATGTTTCTGGTAAGAATCTACGTATCCTTACGGTTCCCACTGAACCTACTAAGGATGAAGACATGATTGTATTGGTACCCGATAAGGCTGCTGCTGGATATACGGCTGGCTTTAAAGATATGGAGTTTATCCAGGATCTGCCTAAGTACCACCTTCCTTTCTTGCCTAAGGGAAAAACTTACCGTGCCTTTGAGATAGCAGGAGATTCCATGTTACCTATTTCATCTGGCTCTATTATCATCGGAGAGTATATTGATGATTGGATGGGATTGAAAGATGGCGAACTCGTTGTTTTGGTAACTAGAAGCCAAGGAGTCGCTTTCAAAAAGCTATACAATCAACTGAACGACAAGAATACCGTATTGCTAAAGTCTACCAATCTTGCATATAAACCTTATGAGGTAGCTGGGGACGATATACAGGAAGTATGGAAATTCTCTGCCTATATCAGCAAGGCCTTCCCTGATGAAGAAAACTTCACGTCTATCTCTGATCTAAAATCAGCGATATGGGAACTGCAAGATCAGGTAAAGGTTTTGGAAGACAAGACAAATGACTGAGTAAACTTATAGCTAAGTACTATTTTGAAACGGTTTAAGGAGGAAGGATAAAGGATTATTCTCTATGAGGCTATTCCTTTATCCTTCTTCCTTTATCCATTTGGAAGTAGTCCCTTACGTCAATCAGAAAACCTAACGCTTTGCATCTATCAATAGATTGCAAAGCTTTATTTTTTTGTGCCCTACCCTACAAGTACTATCTTTGTCCTGATTTTCTATTCGATAATCATATTTTACATCTACTTTATTCCTATTGGAGATATGAGCAGTATAGCAGACAAAAAGAGAAAAGAGAATATCGCTGAATACATCATTCACATCTACGAATCAGAAGAGTTAATTAGAACGTTTGAGTGTGATCTACAGCAAATTGATGAGTACGTTTTAAGCCATCTTCCAGTAGAAAAAGAGGAGCGTGCGCTAATCAAGGAATGGTACGGTGAGCTGATGCAAGAGATGCAAGCAGAAGAGGTAGTAAAGGAAGGACATACCCAAAGGGTTCAAAAAGAAGTGGAAGCACTCACCGCTTTGCATCATACCCTTTTGGAAAAAGAAGACGATTATAAAAAGTTATATGAAGAAGTGAAGCCTTCCATTGATAAAAACATGGCCTTGGCAGAAGGCGTGATTACCAATGAAATCCAAATTTGCCTTAACGGTGTCTATGGATTTAAGCTTTTGCGTATGAGAAACAAAAAAGTAGATCCTGAACTGATGAAACAAGTGGATCACTTTGGTGCGCTTCTATCCTATTTAGCCTTTCGTTTTAGGGAAGCAAGTAAATAAGAACATGTTTGAAACCACATCTTTTGGTATAAAACTCCTCTAATTTTGTCTGAAAAACTCCTGAGTTTCACCAAATAGAACCACTATTCGGCTTAAATCATGATTTTATCAGCCAATTTATAGTAGTTTTCTCCTCAAAATCTGGATTCCAAACATGTTCTAAATGTAAACCTTTTCGATGTAAAGGTCGTTTTAAAATCCGTAAGGAAAGTGAAACCTTAATTAAAATTATATACATGAAACAACTTAACATTCTTACACTTTTTGCTTTACTATTTTTTGGTCTGACTGCAATGAATACTTCTTATGCACAAGAAGTGAAATTCAGAGGTCCTGATTCATCTCCATTGGATATGAGTTACTTGAAGCATAAAGGTGAGGCTCCTGTAGCCAGAGTAATCTATAGCCGTCCACAACAAAAGGACAGAGAAATCTTTGGCAACCTGGTTCCTTATGACCAAGTATGGAGAACAGGCGCTAACGAAGCGACCGAAATCACTTTCTTTAAAGATGTTGTGATCGAAGGGAAAAAAGTAAAAAAAGGAAGCTATAGCCTATTTACAATTCCTGGAAAGGATAAATGGACCATTATCTTAAGCAAGGAGCTACATGTATGGGGAGCTTATACGTATAAAGAAGCCAATGATGCGCTTCGTGTAGAAGTAAAGGCGGAAACAACTGAAAGCCCTGTAGAGTACTTCTCTATGACTTTTGCAGAGAAAGATGAGACTGCTTATCTGGTATTTGCTTGGGAAAATACGATGGTGAAAGTGCCATTCACTTACTAAAATAGTTTGGAGTTATGAGTTAGGAGTCTGGAGATTCGACTCCACACTCCTAACTCCAGACTCCTAACTATTTAGAGTAGTATTTAATCAACCCCTTATTGATATTCTTCACAATAGCAGGTCCCTCATAAATAAACCCGGTATATACCTGTACCAGACAAGCACCCGCTTCCAGCTTTTCAATGGCATCCTCTGCCGTATGAATCCCTCCTACTCCAATAATCTTCAGTGTCTTTCCTGACTTTTCGTATAGATAACGAATCACTTCTGTAGAACGCTCTTTTACGGGCTTTCCACTCAGTCCTCCGGCACCAATTTCGTCAATTGTTGATTGAGGTGTTTTCAATCCCTCTCTTGAAATTGTTGTGTTCGTAGCAATCACACCATCGATTTTTGTATCACTTACGATATCGATGATATCATCCAACTGGCTTTCTGTTAAATCCGGAGCGATTTTTAGAAGAATTGGCTTAGGCTTCTTAGTCTCTTTATTTTTTACTTGCAAAGCATTCAATAGGGCTGTTAACGGCTCCTTATCCTGTAATGCTCTTAGGTTAGGTGTATTCGGTGAACTTACGTTGACGGTAAAGTAATCTACGTAGTCGTAAAGCGCATCAAAGCATTTCTCATAGTCTGAGATCGCCTCTTCGTTAGGGGTCACTTTATTCTTACCAATATTCCCCCCTACCAATACCTTACTTTTACGTTCTTTCAGATGCTTAACGGCTGCTTCTACTCCTTCGTTATTAAAACCCATACGGTTGATCAATCCTTCATCCTCTACTACTCGGAAGATTCTAGGCTTATCATTTCCCGGTTGTCCTATCGGAGTCAGTGTACCGATCTCGATAAAGCCAAATCCAAAGTTAGACAACTCATCAATCATTTTTGCCTCCTTATCAAAGCCGGCGGCTAAACCTACTGGAGAAGGGAACTTCAACCCGAAAACTTCTTTTTCCAACAGTGGGTGCTTGACGTTATACATGCCTTTGGCTATACTGCTGGTACCCGGTATCTCGAAGATTTTTTTTAGCAAATCGGCCGTATAAAGGTGAATTTGCTCTGGATCTCCCTTGAAAAACAGCGGACGGATGAGTGATTTGTACATTGCTTTAATATTAGTTGTTTTTATCGTTGGTTGAAAGCTTCTTCCTTATACCAGAATTCTTGGTTCAGGTAGGAAAATTCGCTTAGAAAACCCTAAATTTGCGCAAATTTACAACTATCCCTTGGTTTCTTCCAATTTAATCAAGAATTATCCGAGTTGGAATGAGACAAATCAGGGTTTTTATATGAATTCAATAGGCTATAAAAGATGAAAGAGCTGGAAAATATATCACTGGACGATTATCACTTTGACCTCCCAAACGAGCGAATTGCCAAGTTCCCAAAGGAGCAAAGGGACATGTCACAGTTACTGCAATATCAAAATGGCACGATCAGTCACCATATATTCAAGGACATTCCTTCTATTCTACCGAATGACCACCTGATCGTATTTAACAATACCAAGGTACTTCCGGCAAGGCTTTACTTTAAGAAAGAAACAGGTGCCATCATTGAGATTTTCCTTTTCAACCCGGTGAGACCTTCCAATGATATTTCTGCCGCCATGCTGGCTGAAAGCGGTGCGGTATGGAGCTGTACCATAGGAAACCTAAAACGTTGGAAAGATGCCCCTCTTCAAACACAAATCACCGTAGAAGGTGTAGAGGTGATCTTTACGGCTACCCTTATCGACCGTGAGCAAAAGCTCGTGCAGTTTGAGTGGGACAAGCCACAGTTTCATTTTGTGGATATTGTGAGTGCGGCAGGAGAAACGCCTCTTCCTCCTTACCTTAAGAGAGAAGCGACAGAACAGGATCGTTCGACCTATCAAACGGTATACAGTAAAAAAGAGGGCGCCGTTGCTGCTCCTACTGCGGGGCTTCACTTTACGGAAGAAGTGATTGAGCAGCTTCGTCAAAACGGTAATAAAACCGAGGAGGTTACGCTACACGTCAGTGCCGGAACCTTTAAGCCTGTAACAGCAGATAAAGTGGTAGACCATGATATGCACAATGAGCAGGTCATTATCCGAAAAGAAGTAATTGCTTCTTTGGCCAATGCTCAAAAGGTCGCCTGCGTAGGGACTACCTCTATGCGTACCTTGGAAAGCTTATACTGGTTCGGGGTAAGACTCATCCAGCAAGGTACAGAGGCAACCTTTGATATTCAGAAACTAGAGCCCTACCAGGAGCATGGGGAGTTGCCTAACCGAACCACTTGTATGCAGGCTATTCTGGAGTATATGGATTCTAAAGAGCTGGAAGAGATCAATGGGGAGACCTCCATCTTTATTATGCCAGGGTATGACTTTAAAGTGGTCAACACCTTAATTACCAACTTCCATTTACCTTCTACCACGTTGGTATTGCTGATCGCCGCCTTTGTAGGAGAAGATTGGAGAAAGATCTATCAAGCTGCATTGGATAATGATTATCGTTTCCTCAGCTATGGGGACTCCTCGATCTTGTTTAGGGGATAAGCATTCAAGGGAAATACTTATGCGGGCAGCGTGAGCCTGCCTGCTAAGGGTATATTAAACGTATAGTATTCGTTTAATATACCTTTTTTTGTGTGGGGTGTTTTACCTTATGGATAAGGTTATTGATAAAGTACAATATCAAAGGAATCATAGGATTACTTATAAGGGTTTTAGCGTTGTCTTCCAAAGATTATTTTGCAATAATTTGAGTTGTGATTAAGTTGGAGAAGGGATTGATGAAAGGAGAATAAAAGCAATGTTCTTTTATTTCTTATTATTTAAGGATGAAAACCATTAGTGGCTTTTATCAAATTGTTAACAAAGATTGAAAATACCCTGATCGGGGATCTGAAATCATAAAACTATTCTGTATGAATTGATTACATTAATAAAGAACTAATCCAAGTTATTAATCTAGAAAGCAATAATTATGATACGACTTACTAGAATTAGTTTTTTGGCTTTAGTTGTTTTAATCACTTCATGCGATGTATACCATTTAAAAGATCAATAATATGAGAACACGAATTCTCCTTTTTTCAATCTTTTCCCTGACTATATTTAGCTCGCAAGCACAGGACAAGCCCAATATTGTGATTGTTTTCATGGACAACTTTGGTTGGGGTGAACCAGGCTTCAACGGTGGTGGAATAACCAGGGGAGCGCCAACTCCACGGATGGACAAGCTTGCCGATGAAGGAATGAGGCTTACCAACTTCAATGTTGAAGTGCAATGCACGCCCTCACGTTCAGCAATAATGACAGGTCGCTATGCTATCCGCAGCGGAAATGGTACTGTGCCTCTAGGCGAAGGGGTTTACGGATTAGTTCAATGGGAAGTAACCATGGCAGAAATGCTATCTAACAATGGTTATGCTACAGGCATGTTCGGAAAATGGCACCTAGGTCGCACCAAAGGTCGCTTTCCTACAGATCAGGGTTTCGATGAATGGTATGGGGTTCCCAATTCTACAGACGAATCTACCTACTCATCACTTGAAGGCTTTTCACAAAGTGGAGTGCCTGAAACTTATGTCATGAGCTCTGTAAAAGGTGAAGAACCAAAAAAAGTTAGGCCCTACACATTGGATTATCGTCCTCTGATAGATCGTGACCTGACGGATAAAGCCAAGGAATTCATGACTAAAAGTGTAGAAGAAAACAAGCCATTCTTTCTTTATCTTCCTTACACAGCCACCCATTTTCCCACGATGCCTCATCCAGATTTTAAAGACAAATCTGGACATGGTGCTTGGGCAGATCTGTTGATGCAAATAGATAGCTATTTAGGTGAACTTCAAGACAAGGTAGATGAACTAGGGGTAACTGATAAAACCCTCTTTATTTTCACGGCTGATAATGGACCTGAGGCAGTGGGGTACAATAGTACTAACCTAACTGTTGAAACATCCATGCAAGGTTCGGCTGGTCCATGGCGAGGAACACTGTTTACAGGTTTTGAAGGTGGACTACGCGTACCTTTTGTAATGAAATGGCCAGGGAAAATTAAAGCAGGATACTCAAGCGATGAAATTGTCCATGTCATGGATTTATTCCCGACAATAGGAGCTATTACAAAAAGCGACATTCCACAAGATCGTATAATTGATGGAATTGACATGAGCGATTTCTTTTTAGGCAAGACAGATAAGTCCGGAAGAGATGGGTTTATCGTTTATATGGGTAATGACATTTTTGGCGTCAAGTGGAAAAACTGGAAACTCCATTTTGAAGAACAAGATGCCTGGAACAGCATTAAAAACACTTATACCATGCCTAGGGTGTATAACTTATATGATGATCCACAAGAACGTAATAATGTACTTTTCCCTCATACCTGGGTTCCTAAAGCAGCACTGCCCCAATTAGAGGAGCATATCATATCATTGAAAGAAAATCCACCTATTCCAACCGGACAAAGTGATCCCTATGAGCCAAAATAAAACCGTATAAAATATACTGAAAGCCTTATTTGATATTGTAGAGAAGAGTTAGGTGGAAAAGTAAAAATTGAGATAGAATTATAAATTACGCTAAAATTGGCTAGAACAATATCTATACGATCTTTCATGTTGCGATTCTTGATTATTTGTCTTCATTTGGATACATTTGTTTATGTACAAGATTGAAAAGTCAGAGACTTTCGACAAATGGTTTAGAAAGCTGAAAGACAAAAGAGCAAAGGCTAAGATCCTATTTCGGATTCAACGTATAGAGGATTCGGGGAATTTTGGAGATTGTGAACCAGTTGGAGAGGGAATCAGCGAATTACGTATCCATTATGCCAAAGGGTATCGGGTGTATATTAAAGAGCACAATGGTACAATTGTTATCTTATTGAATGGTGGCGATAAGTCAACGCAACCAAAGGATATCAAGAAGGCTAAAGAAATATGGAAATCATATAACCTGTAAAGACATGAAAGAATCCATCACAAAATTTGATATAGCCGACTATCTCGATGATGACGAGATGATGGCTGAATACCTAAATACGGTATTAGAAGAAGGAGATAGCCAGGAAATTATCTCTGCATTAGGACATATTGCAAAAGCGATTGGTATGTCTAAAATAGCAGAAGATACGGGTTTGAGTAGAACAAGTTTGTACAAAGCACTATCTGAGGGAAGTAAACCTCAATTTGATACCATATTGAAAGTAGTTAGGGCTGTTGGGGGAAATCTACATTTGCCAAACGCCTCATAATAAATACCTAACACTGTATAGCTCCCATAGCTTCCTTTCAGTCAGCTACGGGAGCTATACTTAGCATTGTATACCATTAGAATGAATAAAAAGGAACTCTATACAAAAGTTGATAAAATACTTTGGGACGAATGGGACCCAATTGGTGTGAATGATTACGGTGGACCAGACGATGAGTATCGTGGCTATGTTCCTTCAATTATCAAACTTTTAGAAGAAAATGCATATGAATCGAAAATTGCCAATTTGCTTCATCAACATGCAAATGTCAATATGGGACTTTCATCCAAACTGGCAGATCATCTTGAAATTGCCACGAAACTGAAAACATTGACTGAATAATATATGAGTTGGAATATTATACTTGCTGCATTCAACTCATAAATAAAACATTTTAGTCTCCATTTAGAGGATGAAATTTTATATAAAATGATACTATGAAACGGGAAATGGACAGAGGTTTAAATATTGACTCAAGTCAGACAACAGAGAAGTTTCTTCATCTTTCAAAAGAAGTAATTGAATTCTTGATAGAAAATTTGATAAAACTGCATGAGTTAGAGCAAGAAATATTTGAAAGAAGTCAGAAATTACAAAATCCAGCAGAACCAAATCAATTGCAAGCAGGTGAAAAAGAGTTATGGGATGAATACAAAAAAAGACATGGAGAATTAATCTCTGCTTTCAGTATGTCATCCAATATGGAACGTGGTTCTTCTTTTGGTAAACCCACTAAGTATGAATATTTATTAAACCCTGATACCAAATTTTTATTTATCATGAAATCAGCCCTAAAAGCTGTTGTAGAAACTCAATATGAAGAGGGTATCATTAGAAAAGACCAGTTTATCTTAAAAAAGGATAAGGACGGTTGGAAGGTTAATTCAAAAAAATACGGTTTTCTAAATGACTCAACTTGGTATAAAGATGAACTTTAGTGAAAAGCTTACTTCCAACATTTAAATGAAAGGTGAATTAACATGTTAGTTGTATTGATAATTTGTACGGTTCTGACCGTGATCTTAACGGTTTTACCATTATCAAAACAAACGCATTGGGTGGTAAGAAGTATGGACTTTCCGAGATTGCAGATAGTGATCTTGATCGTATTCTTATTGGTCGCAATCATTTTTTTTCTCGATGAGCAATTACCCCTTACTTTAATATTGATTGCTGCCAATGTCCTCTGTCTAATTTGGCAGTTATGGTGGATATTGCCTTATACCATATTTTGGCGACAAGAGGTGAAACTTTCCAAGGAAGATCACCCAAAACGGAATCTCAGTATTATCACATTTAATGTGCTTACACCTAACAGGAACGCTGAAGCATTGATTGAACTGGTTAATAAACACCAGCCAGATATTCTTGTAACGCTGGAGTCAGATCAATGGTGGGAAAATCAACTCAGGGTTTTGGAAGCAGATATGCCCTATACGGTGAAATATCCACTTGACAATCTTTATGGAATGCACGTCTATTCAAGATTAGCATTACATGATCAAGAAATTAAATTCTTAGTTGAGGAAGATGTTCCCTCCATACATGCATCCATAGAATTACAAACTGGTGACAAGGTTCGTGCTCATTTTCTCCATCCAGCTCCACCTAGCCCAACAGAAAATACCGAATCTGCCGAACGGGATGCTGAATTAATTGTCATTGCACGTAGTGTCGAGAAGAGTAATCAACCGGTTCTAGTTACTGGAGATCTCAATGACGTGGCCTGGTCTTCGACCACTCGCCTTTTTCGTAAGATAAGTGGCCTGCTTGATCCACGTATCGGTAGAGGGATGTTCAATACTTTCCATGCAAAGTACCCATTTTTAAGATGGCCACTGGACCACTTATTTCATAGTGATCATTTCACCCTGCGGTCTATTCAGCGACTACCATCTATTGGATCCGATCACTTTCCTCTTTTCACATCACTTGCTTTCACTCCAACAAAAGGAGCAACTCAAGAGGGTATTGAAGCTGATGCTGAGGACTATAATAGGACAAAAGAAATCACTAATAAAAAAGGGGTAAATGTAGATGATGTCCCTAAGCCTAATGAAAAATTGTAATAGAACATTTGGGAGAAACTATCAAGTCCACTACTAATCCGATGATCAAGAAGTATTCTATTTGAATTTAATCAAGAAAGGATTAGCTTTAAAATGAGGAAAAAACAACGTTTACCCGTTTGAACTCTCATCTCTTTATATATTTTTTCGACATATTATAAACCACTTGATTATGAACCCAAATCAAACCGATAACTACAATCAATACACCATTAAGAGCGAAGCAGATAAAGCAATTAATACCCTAAAGGGGCTATTGGGGGGAATTGCTATTGATGGTATTATTGAAGACCAGGAACTCGTTGAGCTACAAGAATGGTGTGTATCGAATAACACATTAGCGAAGCGTAAGCCATTCAAGGAGTTTTTTGACTATATACAAGAGCTTGTTAAGACCAAGGATGATCGCCCAGAGATCATTCAGGATGTACAGTGGCTGTGCAATCAAGTACAAGGAAATAGCAAATACTATGATCGCATCACAGCAAAACTTCAACTATTGGAAGGGCTTTGTCATGGTATCTTGGCGGATGGTAAGATTACGGATCAGGAAATCTTAGGGTTGCAAAAATGGTTAGACACCGATGAGGAACTGCTGACTTATTACCCTTACGATGAAATGAAGAGCTTACTGCTCTCTATCTTATCGGATGGCATTATTGAAAAGTCTGAAAGAGATATGCTAACCGCCTTTCTATTACAATTTGTCAAAATCACTAATAGTAATATCTCTGATGAACTAAAACACAACACTTTTGATATCAATATCTTCAGTATTTGTACCCACGATCCATTTGTGGAATTCGAAGGGAAAACATTCTGTCTTACAGGTAGATCAGATCAATTCACAAAGGAACAATTCCAACAGTTAGTAGAAGAAATGGGTGGGTATTATTCCAGTGAATTTAATGGTCAAGTAGATTACCTGATTGTTGCCGATGGAGGAAATTCCAATTGGGCATTCTCATGTTATGGCAGAAAAGTGGAGTCTGCCATGAAAATGAGAGAGAAGGGAAATACGGTGAGTATTATGCATGAATATGATTTTTTGGATCATTGTGAGGGGGAAACATGAATCACCCCATATTAACAAATGGCTTAGCTTTCTGAGAATTCATCCCTTTACAGCTATCTCAAAAGCCCTTTATGAGCTTCTTCATTTTTTCCTTGATGAAAAAACGAAGCAAAAAAATCAAGGCTTTGAAGAATTTGCCTAATTTCTAATCGCAAAAGCTAAAAATTCCAAACTCGCTGCGCTCAAACAATGGAATTTTCTTAACGCTTTTACGATTAAAAATTTTAACGGCAATTCTTCAAGGCCATTTTTAGATATATAAAGGCACTTTTTAAAGAAAAAAATATGAGCCACCCCTTAAATGTTAATATGGGATAACTCATCTTCCCAACGTAACGGATTGTTGCTTATATATTCTGTGATACGTTGATAGGCATTTTAAACCAATCTAAAACTAAATGAAATCGGCAAATGGTCTGACACCTGTCCGAAGGATTCCAATACCTCCCATCCTACAGGTTCAATCTTATCTTTATTATAAAATATAAAATCCAATAACTCATAAGGTGCATCTGAAGGATAGGTCAATACCTCTTTGTCTTCCGCAAACTCTTTCGGAATGGCACTTTCTATCGTTTTATCGGATAGGAACAGTTCAATCGCAGCTTCCTCATAAGCGGGATCACTATTAAAATCACCCACCATCAATACAGGATAGTCCCTGGCGTATCGTTTAAATAAACTGTGTAAGTAACTGATCTGATTATAACGTGTCTCTTTGATAAATGCTTCTGTATGTACATTGATCAAAATAACCTCTTTCTCCTGTAGCTTCAGCTTTGTAACCTGCGCTAAACGACTAAGATACATCTGTCGATAGTAGAAGGGGCGGTCCTTGACCTCTTCCAAAACAATCCGATCCTGAAAAGTTATAGGGTATTTACTTAATATAGATTGCCCTGAGAGCATTTTCCCAAAATGGACAGAAGGAGGGAAATAAGGGAACGGGACATATTGCTTATCCCAGTTTACGGCTAGTGCTCCATGTCCCATTTGCAGGTGATTGATGAGTTCCATATGCTGGTTAACCCGATAAGATCGCTTACTATCAAAATCTACCTCCTGTAAAGCGATAATATCCGCATCTTGCTCTTTAAAGTATTTCTTGGCACGTTCCAAGTGCCTATCATACATTTTCTTAGATGGACGAACATTTAAATTATTCGTCATACCTGACAAGTAGCCAATATTATAGGAGATGATTTTAAAGGTATCTCCGTGCGCTGAAGGAGATGGGAAAGGATATTGCTCTAAACGGGCATAATCGTCACTGCTGAGGGTAGGTGATTTGGCCCACCAGTAAAAGCTTCCTACTCCCAAGGCCAGGAGATCAAGCGCCCAGAAGCTATTGCGAAGAACTTTTTTGAGTTTCATAGTAATATGGGTTAGGTAATGAATTTGTTCATATTGTTTAATTGAGCTTCGCTCGTTCATAATGTTTAGTTGAGGCTCTTAATTCACTCTGATTAGTTGAGCTTCGCTCGCTCATGACGTTTAGTTGAGACTCTTAATTTCATTCTGAATAACTGAGCTTTCGCTCATTGAAAATTTTGATTTAAGATATTCGTTCTAAGGCGCTATCTTTAT